>JALOQG010000296.1 GCA_025453505.1 Myxococcota bacterium
GACCACGCGCCAGCCGCGGCTGCGTGCGCGCATGCACCAGTCGCTCTCTTCGCCGTAGCCGAGGCCGAAGATCTCGTCGAAGACGCCGACGTCGCGCACTGCGTCGCGGCGCAGCAGCAGACAGAAGCCCGACGCGGTGACCACGTCGAAGCAGGTGCGCTTCATCTTTGAGCCGAGTGCCGCCGCGTACTGGAACAGGTTCCAGCCCATCGGAATCGCCTGCGAGTGCAGCGACGCCTGATTGCTCATCGGCATCGCGGCGGCGATGCGCGGATCCGAGAGCGCCGCGCCGACGAGGCGTTCGAGCCAGCCCGGCGTCACGATCGTGTCGGAGTTGAGCAGCACGACGAAGTCCGCGTCGCTGGCGGCGAGTCCGCGGTTCGCGTTCTGGACGAAGCCGAGCGCGCGCTCGTTGCGCAGCGTGCGTACCGCGAGCTGCGGCGTCGCCGCCGTGAACTGGGCGAGCCGGGCCTGCGTGAACGTATCCGATCCGTCGTCGAGCAGCGTCAGCCGAAGACCCGGCCACGGCGTGAACGCGACGATCGAATCGAGGCACGGCCGCAGCACCTGCCACTCGTCGTGCAGCGGCACCAGGATCTCGACGGACGGCAGCGGCGTCGGCAGCTCTTCGGCGCTGGCGCCGATCTCCTCGGCGTTCGGCACGAGGCGGATCATGCGCGACGTCACGGCTTCCGCTTCGCTCGCTGCACGCACCGACACCCCCTGCGCTCGACCGGCGGGAAGATCGCGGTATGACGATCGCATGGCAACGCCGGGGAGCGGACCGTGCTCGCTAGAGCTCGACGCCCAGTTCGCGCAGCGCGCGTTCGGCCTGGGGCGCCCAGCCGCGATTCGCGGCGGGGCTCGCCGGGCTCGGGTGCGGGATGCGGCCGATCGCGACGCCCAGGTCCGCGAGGGCTTCGCGCGCGCGTGTCTCGGCGAAACCGCCTACGCCGACGACGAGCGCGGGGCGCAGGATCTCGACGGTCCCCCGCAGCGCTGCGTCGCAAGCGCGCTCGAGCGGCGCGCGCTCGGCCGCCGGCAGCTTGTCGGGCGTGCGGTTGCGCCCGCTGGCCTCGAGGAAGAGCAGCGGGCAGTAGTTCGCGACGAAGAACCGGGTAAAGAAGCGCTCCGGCTTCTCGAAGCGATCGCGCGCCCAGCCCCAGAGGCGCTGACCCGAGACTTCGCGCCGCGCGCACGCGAAGCCTTCGACGGGACGCTTCGGGTGTTCGCGGCGCGGCTTCTCGATCGCGGCGTCGATGCCGAGCCAGTCGCGCACGAGCTCGACCTCGCCGAACGGGACGCCCGTCTGGGCCATGCCGAACGGCCCCGGGTTCATGCCGACGAGCAGGACCTGCTTCGGCCCCGCGCCGTAGCGCCGTACGTAGGAAACCCATGCGGCGCGCGCGTACTCGAGTGGCTGATAGACGTGCGTCACGGGCGCGGCGAAGCGCAGCTTCGCGAGCGCACGCACCAGCGCGTCGCTGGTTTCGATCAGCGCGGCGGACGCGTCAGCGCGGCGTCGAGCCATCGTCGATCAGCACCGGCACGCTCGCGAAGCCGAAGCGACCCTTGGCGGCGTCCTCGTAGTTCACGACGACGACGCCCCACTTCGTCGAGCCCGGCGGGCTCGACGCGGGATCGAGCTTCGCGATCGCGGCGGCGTAGTCGGGCGTGGGTGAAGCGATGACTTCGCCGGCCGCGTCCACCACGAGGCTCCAACCCGTCGGCGCGAAGTAGCGCGTCGCCGCGGCGCGCGTCACGTCCTCGGGCAGCGCACCGGGCGCACTCATCGACACTGCGAGCGACGCCTTGCCACCCTTCACGAGGCGCAGCGGGTTCTGCTCCGAGAGCGCCGCGCCGCCCCCCGTCGTGACGACGAGCCCGACCGTCTGCTTCGGCTTGCCACCATAGAACTGGTTCTGCTGCGGCACGAAACCCTTCGGCGATCCGACTCCGAAACGGATCGGCACCGAGATCGCGGAGGCGGAGACATCGCGCTTGTACACGCCGAAGTGAAGGTGCGGTCCGGCCGTGAGTCCCGTGTTGCCGCTGCGGGCGAGCTCGTCGCCCTGCTTCACGACCTGTCCTTCGCGCACCGGTATGCCCTTCGAGAGGTGCGTGTAGATGGCGAAGGTCCCGTCGGTGTGCAGTACCACGACGTCGTTGGCGCGCATCACGTACTTCGCATCGAGGCCGCCCTCGGTGAAGCCGTCGCGAACGCGCGCGACCGTGCCGTCGCGCGCCGCCAGGACGGGGGAGCCGACCGGCATCGCGAAGTCGAAGGTGAAGGCTTCGCGGCCCTGATGCGTGATCGTGCCGTTCTCGCCCTGCGCCAGCATGCGCGGAGAGTCGAGCGGGAACGGCAGCCGATAACGCGTGGCGTCGTCGTGCATGGCGCCGATCGGTGCGAAGGCGTACTGCGCAATTCCCAGCTCGCGGGCGAGGCGCTCGAAGTAGGCCTCTCGCGACTCGTGCGGCTGTGCGCCGGCCTTCGCGGCGAGAGCCAGCGCCTTCGCGTCGAAGCGATCCGGCGGATCGTGGAAGTGCTTCGCCCAGGCCGCGACCCAGCGTTCGCCCTGCACTTCGATCGGATCGCCCGAAGCCGCCGGCAGGGGAGGCGGTACGGCGCGGTACTCGGTCGCGCTCGCCCGGATCCCGAACCCTGCGATCGCGATCGTCGCCACTAGCATCACTCGGATCGATCGGCTCACGCGTCGTCCTGCGGCTGGAGGTCGATCTTCCACGTTCCGCGCCGCGTCGGCGCGTCCAGCGAGCGGCGCAGCGCGGTCAGGAAGCGCCGTCGCGACCACTCTTTCGCGCCGAAGCGCGCGAGGTGCTCGGTGTGGACCTGGCAGTCGATCAGCTCGAAGCGCCACGCCTCGAGCTGCTGCACGAGCGAGACGAACGCGACCTTCGACGCGTCGGGCCGGTCCGCGAACATCGACTCGCCGAAGAAGGCCGCGCCGAGCGACACGCCGTAGAGTCCTCCGACCAGCTCGCCGTCCAGCCATGCCTCGGCGGAGTGCGCGAAGCCGAGTTCGTGTAGCCGCAGGTACGCACACGCCATGTCGCGCGTGATCCAGGTGCCGGCCTCGCCGCGCCGCGGGATCTCGGCGCAGCGCGCGACGACGCGCTCGAACGCGGTGTCGAGCCGCACTTCGAAGACGCCCCGGCGCAACGTCTTGCGCAGGCTGCGCGACACGACCCGCTCGCGCGGCCGCAGCACCATGCGCGGATCCGGCGAGAACCACAGCAGCGGCTTCTCGACGAGCGGCCACGGGAAGATCCCCATCGAGTACGCGAGCAGCAGCCGCTCCGGCGAGAGATCCCCGCCCACCGCGACGAGCCCGGACGGATCCGCTTCCTCGGGCGGAGGAAAGACCAGCGCGTCGGAGAGGCGGTAGACCGGCACGCGGGCAAGGTAGCCCGACCTCGTGCTTCCGAGCCTACGCCTTCGGCAGCGACTCGAACGGCACGTCGCGATCGCTGCGCGGCTCGCGCGGCATGCCGAGCACGCGCTCGGCGACGACGTTCTTCTGGATTTCGTCGGTGCCGCCCGCGATGTGCAGCGACGGCGCGGTCAGGAACGAGTGCTGCCAGGCGCCGATGCGTTCGAGCGCCTGCGGGCCGGCGACGCGCAGGCCGAGATCGGCGCCGAGCGTGAGGATGCGGCCGAGCGCGAGCTTCATCACCGACGACTCGGCGTCGGGGATCTGGCCGCGGCCGAGCTTGGTGACGACGCGCGCGTTGAGCAGGTCGAGCGCCTTGTTCCAGGCGTAGAGGCGGCCGATCTGGTCGCGCGTCACGGCGTCGATGCGCGCGGCGTTCGCGCGCGCGTGTTCGGCGAGCGCGTCGAAGGAGAAGAAGCCGCTGGTGCCGCCGAGCGCCATGCGCTCGTTGAGCAGCGTCGTCATCGCGCCCTGCCAGCCGTGGTTTTCCGGGCCGAGCCGCATCGCGTCGGGGATGCGCACTTCGTTCAGGAACACGTCGTTGAAGTGCGAGCCGCCGCTCATCTGCTTGAGCGGCCGCACCTCGATGCCGGGCAGCTTCATGTCGAGCAGGAAGTAGGTGATGCCCTTGTGCTTCGGCACCGTGGGATCGCTGCGCGTCAGCAGGATCCCCCAGTCGGCGTAGTGCGCGCCCGAGCACCACGTCTTCTGGCCCGTCACCACCCAGTGATCGCCGTCTTTCACCGCGCGCGCCGAGAGGTTCGCGAGATCCGATCCGGCGCCCGGCTCGCTGAAGAGCTGGCACCAGATCTCGTCGCCGCGCGCGAGCGGTT
>JALOQG010000297.1 GCA_025453505.1 Myxococcota bacterium
GCTCGAGGTCGCCGGCGCCTATTGGAAGGGCGACGAGCGCAACCCGATGCTCCAGCGCATTTACGGGACCGCCTTCGCTTCGCAGAAGGAGCTCGACGAGCACCTCGCGCGCATCGAGGAGGCGCGCCGCCGCGATCACCGTCGGCTCGGCGTCGAGCTCGATCTCTTCCACATAGAACCGCTCGCGCCGGGCTCGCCGTTCTATCACCCGAAGGGGATGGCGCTCTACAACGGGCTCGTCGCCTACATGCGGTCGTTGTACCCGAAGTACGGCTACCAGGAAGTGATGACGCCGCAGCTCTTCCGTGCGGATCTCTTCAAGACGTCGGGCCACTACTTCGAGTTCCACGACGACATGTTCTGGTTCGAGGGCGACGAGGGCGAAGAACTCGGCGTCAAGGCGATGAACTGCCCGGGCCATTGCCGGCTCTACCTCTCCGGCAAGCACTCGTACCGCGATCTCCCGATCCGCTTCGCCGAGTTCTCGCGCCTGCACCGCAACGAGCGCAGCGGTACGCTGACGGGCCTCTCGCGCGTGCGCGCGATGGCGCAGGACGACGCGCACATCTACTGCGAGCCCGAGCAGGTGCCCGCCGAGATCGAGCGCTTCTTCGCGATGACCGCCGAGGTCTACCGGGATCTGCGCCTCTCGGGCGTCAAGGTCTCCGTGTCGACGCGGCCGGAGCGTTTCCTGGGCGAGCCCGCGGACTGGGACGTCGCCGAACAGGCGCTGATCGATTGCGTGAAGAGCGCCGGCTACGCGTGCGGCATCAAGAAGGGCGAGGCGGCCTTCTACGCGCCGAAGGTCGAGTTCGACTTCGAGGACGTGCTCGGCCGCGCCTGGACGCTCTCGACGATCCAGGTCGACATGGCGGCGCCGACCCGCTTCGACCTGCGTTACGTGGGCCGCGACGGGCAGGAGCATCGCCCGGCGATGCTGCACCGCGCGATTCTCGGCTCGCTCGAGCGCTTCATCGCGATCTATCTCGAGCACACGGCCGGCGACTTCCCGCTGTGGCTGGCGCCCGTGCAGGTCGCCGTCCTGCCGATCGCCGAGCGCCACGCCGATTACGCCGCGAAGGTGCACGCTGCGCTGCTGGCCCGCGATCTTCGCGCCGAGCTCGACGCGCGCAACGAGAAGCTCAACCTGAAGATCCGCGAGGCCGAGCTCGCGAAGATCCCCGTGATGCTCGTCGTCGGCGACCAGGAAGTGGCGAACGGGACCGTCACTCCGCGCCGCCGTCATGCCGCGCAGGGCGCTCCGACCGCTTCGGTCGCCCTCGACGGCTTCGTGACGGAGCTCGCCACCAGCGTGGCCGAGCGACGCGAGTAGAACGTCCCAACCAAGGAGACAAGCATCCGATTCCCCAAGCGTGGAGAACAGCCGCGGACCAAGGACGACACGCGCATCAACGAGCGCATTCGCGCTCGCGAGATCCGCGTGGTCGACGTCGATGGAGAGCAGCTCGGCGTGATGACGCCGTACGACGCGATCTTGCGCGCGCAGGAGCGCGGTCTCGACCTCGTGGAGGTCGCGCCGAACGCCAACCCGCCCGTGTGTCGCATCATGGACTACGGCAAGTACAAGTACGAGCTGAAGAAGAAGGCCGCCGTCTCGAAGCAGAAGGCGCACGCCGCGATCATGAAGGAGGTCAAGCTGCGCCCGCGCACGGACGAGCACGACCTCGAGTTCAAGTTGAAGAACGCGCGGCGCTTCCTGATGGAAGGCGACAAGGTCAAGGTCACGCTGATGTTCCGCGGGCGCGAGATCGTGCACACGGAGTTCGGACGCGACCAGCTCGACAAGGTGAAGACGATGTTGGCCGACATCGCGGCGGTCGAGAATCCGCCGCGCATGGAGGGACGCTTCCTGTCGATGATCCTGGTGCCGAACCGCGAGGCGATCGCGCGGATCGAGCGCCAGCGCAGGGCGCAGGCGGCGGAAGCCGGAGAGGAGCTGGAACCCTCACCCCCCGCAGAGGCGGAGGATGAAGACGACGAGGCGGAGGCCGTGGAAGCCGGCGCCGCAGGAGACGAATGATGCCGAAGATGAAGAGTCACAGCGGTGCGGCGAAGCGCTTCAAGCGCACGGGAACGGGCAAGATCACCCGCGCGCAGAAGAACAAGCGCCACATCCTCACCAAGAAGAGCTCGAAGAGGAAGCGCCGCCTGAGCGCCAAGGCGGTCGTGAGTTCGGGCCTCAAGAAGACCCTGGATCAGATGCTCCCGCGCTAGGGAGCAAAGAGAAGCGAAGGAGGAGACACCATGCCCCGCGTCAAACGAGGCGTGACCAAGAAGCGCCGCCATCGGCGCATTCTCGGCGAGGCCGAAGGCTACTTCGGGACGCGCAGTACGCTCGTCAAGGTGGCCCGCGACACGGTGGAGCGCGCGTGGCGCTACGCCTATCGCGACCGCCGCCAGCGCAAGCGCGACTTCCGCAGCCTGTGGATCGCGCGCATCAACGCCGCTGCACGGCCGCACGACATCTCGTACAGCCAGCTGATCCACGGCCTCGGCAAGGCCGGCATCGAGATCGACCGCAAGAATCTCGCCGATCTCGCCGTGTCCGATCCGCAGGCGTTCGCGGAACTCGCGTCGCGCGCCAAGGCGCAGCTCGCGTAGGGAGCCACACCTTGGCCGAGGGGCCGAGCCTCGCTGCCATCGAGGAGGAGGCGCGCCGAGCGGTGGCGTCGGCGCAGAGCCTCGCCGCGCTCGCAGAGATCCGCGCGGGCTTCCTCGGGAAGAAGGGCTCGGTTTCGTCGTTGCTGCGCGGGATCGGCGCGCTCGCGCCCGAGGAGCGCGCGCGGGTCGGCGAAGCGGCCAACGTCGCCAAGGAGCGGATCGAGGGGTTCGTACGCGAACGCCGCGAAATCCTCGAACGCGAGGCGCACGCGAGTGCGCTCGCCGCGCAGCGTCTCGACGTGACGCTGCCGGGCGTCCGTCCGCCGCGCGGCCATCTGCACCCGATCACGCAGATCGAGCGCGACATCGTCGCGTTCTTCCACGGCCTCGGCTTCTCGGTCGAAGAGGGCCCCGAGGTCGAGACGCAGTGGAACAACTTCGAGGCGCTCGGCATCGCGCCCGATCATCCCGCGCGCGACATGCAGGCGACCTTCTTCGTGGACGGCGGCCATGTGCTGCGCACCCACACCTCGCCGGTGCAGATTCGCGCCATGACGGGCCGGCAGCCGCCATTCCGCTTCATCGTGCCGGGCCGCGTGTATCGCAACGACCGCAGCCCGCGACATTCGCCGATGTTCCACCAGGTCGAAGGATTCATGGTGGACGAGCGCGTCTCGTTCGCCGATCTGAAGGGCATCCTCTACGCCTTCCAGAGCCACATGATGGGCGCCGAGGTCGAGCTGCGCTTCCGCGCTTCGTACTTCCCCTTCACGGAACCCTCCGCCGAACTCGACTACCGCTGTCTGCTCTGCCAGGGCGCGGGTTGCGCGACGTGCTCGCAGAGCGGTTGGATCGAGGCAGGCGGCTGCGGGATGATCCACCCCACCGTGTTGGCGAACTGCGGCATCGACGCCGAGCGGTGGCAGGGCTTCGCCTTCGGCATGACGCTCGATCGCGCGGCCATGCTCCGCTGGGGCATCCCGAACATCCATCTGCTCTTCGAGGGCGATCTGCGCGTGCTGGAACAGCTCGGATGAGAGTCTCCCTGCGCTGGCTCGCGGAGTTCGTCGACGCCCCCGGCGCAGACGCGGTCGCGGCGCTGCTCACGGATGGCGGACTCGAGGTCGAGTCGATCGAGCGGGTCGGTCCCGATCTCTCGGCCGCGCGCGTCGGCCACGTGCTCGCACGCGACAAGCACCCGAATGCCGATCGCCTCTCGGTGTGCCGCGTCGATCTCGGCGGGCCCGAACCGGTGCCGATCGTGTGCGGCGCGCCGAACGTCGCGGCGGGACAGAAGGTCGCCGTGGTGTCGCCGGGTGCGACGCTGCCCGACGGCCGCAAGTTGGAGAAGGCGAAGATCCGGGGCGTCGTCTCGATGGGCATGATCTGCTCGGCGAAGGAACTGGGTCTCGCGGAGGAAAGCGAAGGGATTCTCGTCCTCGACGCCGACGCGCCGGTCGGGGTTCCGCTCGAGCAGGTGATCGCGGCGGGCGATCGCGTGCTCGAAGTCGCGCTGACGCCGAATCGCGGCGACTGCGCCTCGCTGCTCGGGATCGCGCGCGAGGTGCGGGCGCGCGTCGGTGGATCGCTGCGGATCCCCGAGACGGCCGTCGAGGAGCAGGGCACACCCGCGGCGCAGACCGTGCGCGTCGCGATCG
>JALOQG010000028.1 GCA_025453505.1 Myxococcota bacterium
CCACGTTCGCGCCGACGACCCGCACGCGCGTCGCGACGAGATCGCTCGCCTCGCCGGTGCTGATGCCCTTGTCGCCGGCCCCCTCGACGACGACGTTGTCCACGCGCGCCGTCGAACCGGAGACGTCGATGCCGTCGTTCGTCGGGTTCTCGAAGCGCGCGTTCGTGATCTCGACGTCGCAGAAGTCGCAGTCGAAGGCGTCCGATGCGGCGTCGCGGAAGAGTGTCTGGTCGATGCGCACGCGGGTGCGGATGCCGTTGAGCGCGTCCTCGGCCGGGTTGGCCGTGAACTCGCCGTGCAGCACGCTGACGGGCGACTCGTAGAACGTGACCGCGCCGGTGAGCGTCCAGCCGGGCTCGTCGGCGGCCGCGAGACCCTGGAACCGGACGTGCTCGAGCGTGGACTCGGCGCCCGCGCCGATCACGACGAGGCCCTGCCCCGTCGCGTCGCTCGAGAACACTTCGACGGGCGCGCCGGCTTCGCCGCGCCACGCGAGCGGCGAGCGCGACACGATCTTCGCGCCGCTGCGCAGGTCGAGCCGGACGCCGGGTCCGGCGCGCAGCACGAGACCCGCCGGCACGACCAGCGTCTCCTCGACGGCCCACGTGCCCGGCTGGATCTCGGCGACCGCGCCCGCGACGCGGACGAACGGGAAGCGATCGAGATTCGGCGGCCGCTGCGTCGAGTCCCAGGGCTCCCCGGACGCCGGCAGCGGCGAAGCGGAAGCGATCGGCGCGCCGCGCACGCGCTGCGAACCGAGCATGCGCCAGCGCAGCGCCGCGCTCGCGAGCGCGGCCGGATCGACGCCCTGCGGGAGCACGACGCGCGCCGGCTCGAAGCGGACCAGCTCGCCCGGATTGCGCGGCGCGAGCGCGAGCGGCGCGGGGAGATCGATCTGCGCGGGAAGGCCGGCGGCGTCCGCGATCTCGACGCCGAGCACTTCGACCGGCAGCGTCTGTAGATTGCCCACCTCGAGTTCGAGCGAGCCGGCCTCGATGCCGCGCAGGTTCGCGCGCACGGCGGCGACGGGATCGAGCATCGAGCGCAAGTAGGCCTGGTTGCGGCGCAGCAACGGCTCGGGCACGCGGATCTGCGGAAACTCCCGCTGCACGAAGCGCGTGGCCTCTTCCAGCTCCGGGCCGAGATCGCGCAGCAGGGCGTCGAGGTAGGCCGGCTCCGCGACGCGCTCGAGCTCCGCGAGGTAGAGCGCATGGAAGTCGCGGTCGGCGAAGAGCGCCGCGTTGAACGGACGCTCCATGACCCGCTGGCGGCCGGCGAAGTCGCGCAGCACGAGGTCCGCCGAGCTGAGCGAGGTGAGTTCGGTGATCTCGGCGTCGAAGCCGATCGGCTCGAGGCGCGCGGTGACGGGGTTGAAGTAGAAGCGGATGTTGTGCCAGCGCGAACCGTGCTCGGCGCCGAGCAGGTCGGTGAGCGCGAAGTAGGTCGCGAGCCGCTTCGCGTCGAACACGTCGCTGGTGCGCAGCGCGCCGCGCCGGAAGGCTTCGAGCAGGCGCACCGCGTGCAGATACACCTCGCGCGCCGCCGGGTCGGCCATGATCTGGCCGGTCTTGAAGCCGTCGACGGCGCTCGCTTCGTAGGCGCCGTAGTCGCTGCTCGCGGCGCCGAAAGGGCCCTGCTCGTGGATCTGCCGCCACATCAGCTCTTCGTCGAAGCGCAGCAGCGGTCCCTCGCGACGCCGGTTCCGCTCGACGAGCTGCTTCTCGAAGTGCTCCTCGACGGCGTAGACGCCGAGCGGCTTGCCGTTCAGCACCAGGTCCACGAACTCGTAGCGGAGTGCCAGCACGTCCTCGCGCTCGAGCGCGCGGTGATAGATCCACTCGCCCAGATAGTTGCGCGTGCTCGGATGCTGGAGGGAGAAGCGGTCGAGGCCGCGCAGCGTGTGGTCGCCCTTCACGTCCACGCGGAACGACCACTTCTCGCCCTGCAGGTGCCCGGGCGAGTCGCCCTTGAGGCGCATCTTCACCTTCACGTCTTCGGCACCGCTGCGGATCACCGCGGGCACGTAGTCGTCTTCGCTCGCGAAGAGAGCGCTCTCGCGCAGCGCCTTCTCGCGCTGGAAGGCGAGCTTCTGGTAGTCCTCGAAGCCGAGGTCGATCTCGAGCCGCGGCGGCGTCGCGAGCTGCGCGCGCGCCCACACGAAGGGCGTCGCGAGACCTCCTTCGACCAGCGGGCGCACGAAGATCCCGTAGAAGCCCGCAGCATGCGTCGCCGCGCCGATCGCGAAGATCAGCCCCGACCACGCCGCCACGCCGGCGATCACGATCGCCGCGCGACGGCCGGGCCGCAGCGAAGCGCGCGGCGCGCGCGGCTTTGCGGCGATGCGCACCTAGAGGATGCCTTCCTGATCGACGAACGAGAGCGAGTGCACGCCGGCGAGCGCGGCGAGCGCGCTCTTCGCGCGCTCGAGCTGCTCGAAGCTCTCGAAGCGGACGCGATACGAGACCTCGAGGCCGTCCTCCATCTCGTCGAAGCGCTTCAGGTCGAGGCCGCTCGAGTGCTCCTGCAACGCGCGCGTGATGCCGGTGAGCGTCGTCGCGCCCGCACCGCGGTGTCGGACGGTGAGATACAGGTTGGTGCCTTCGTCCACGGCGGCGTTGCGCGCGCGCAGCCACAGCACGCCGAGGATCACCACGAACGCCGTGAGCGTCGGCAGCCACTGGTTCGCCCCGAGGCCGAGACCGACGCCGATCGTGAGGAAGAGATACGCGAGTTCTTCGGGCTCCTTGATCGCCGTGCGGAAGCGCACGATCGAGAGCGCGCCGACGAGGCCGAGCGAGAGCGCCAGCGAAGACTTCACGATCGTGATCACGAGCATCGTCGTCATGCCGATCGCGACGAAGTTGCGCGAGAAGCTCTCGCGATTGGAGAGCGACGTGCCCCAGCGCTGGTAGAAGGCGCCGAGCAGCCAGCAGAGCAGCGCCGTCCCGAGCAGCGCGGGCAGGAACTGGTAGACGGGCACCGTCGGCGTGCTCTCCAGCAGGAAGCGCTGGAGGTCGGTGATGCTCGTCGCGGTCGCCGTTTCGTTCATGTCTGGCCGGCCTCCCCGAGCGCCCGGCTCGGACGTCGGTTCGTGTGGGTGCCCGTGGGAACCACCCGGGTGGCGATCGAGTCACGATCCCGTGCATACCCGCGGGGGGCGCTTCGCCGATCCCATATCGCTGGCAGATCCATCGTATCTCCGGGTCGGCTCGATGACGAAGCGCAGCAGGTAACCTCGGCAGCCGCCGGACGCACCTACAGACATTCCGGACGTGAGCGCGGGGAGAAGCGAGGATGACGTTACGAGGACGCGAGCCGGGAGGGAGAATCCACTCCCTCCCGTCGGCCGCCGCTGCCTGTGCGTTGCTCTTCGCCGCCTCGCCGGCCGCCGCCCTCTCTTCGTACGCCGTCGAGGCCGTGGACGAACCCGGCTCCTCGACGGGTGCTGCGGCCGTCGCGCTCGGCGTCCCCGACTACCACTTCGTGAACGACGCCGCGCTCGCCTACGGCGGCACCAATGCCGACGTCTTCGCGCCCGGTGAGGCGACCGTGCTGCGCTTCCCCGTGCCGCTGCGCAACGTCCCGGGCCAGGTCGATCTCCTCGTCTCCGCCTTCGTGGGCGGGGCCGGCGCCACCGACGACGCGCTGGTGGACGTCGAGGTGTCGAGCGACGGCACGAACTTCACGAGCGCCGGCTCTTTCGCGACCGCGACGGGACGCGACGGCTTCGTGTTCCCGCCGCAGGAAGTGGACTTCGAGTCGGTGAAGCACTTCCCGATCGAGTTCGGTGCGGCCGACCTCGTGTCGCACGTCCGGCTCACGAACGCGATGGGCACCGCCGAAGGCCTGCGTCTCGACGCGGTCGAAGGCCTGCATCCCGCGCTCGGCGCGTCGCACGCGTTCGAGCTGCGCGTCGACCGCTATCGCCAGGAGAACACCGGACGCTTCCGGCTGCGCATCAAGAACCTCGCGGATCTCGGCGGTGTCGCGATCCGCGAGCTGCGCATCGAGCGCGGTCCCGACCCGATCCGCTTCGAGGACACCCAGATCTCGCTTCCCGCACTCTACGGAAGCGGCGGCGCCTTGATCTGCGTCGAGAATTGCAACGCGGACAACGCACCCGTGGTGATCCCGTTCAGCCGCCACGCGTGGTCGCTCGAAGGCGTCACCGAAGCGCCAGTCGGCGAGGGCCTCGAACCGGGCCGTCAAGTCGCCAACGTCCGCAACGCGAACCCGAGCTTCGACACAGACAACGCCCTGACTTTTCTCGAAGGCTTCTCGTTCCACGTGGTCTTCACAGACGACACCGAAGAGAGTCTCGACTTCGCGACCGACATCGTCGCGGGAGGCGTACCCGGCGCGCTCTACCAGAAGTATCAGTACTTCGACGCGAATCCGATCGTGAACGGTCCGCTGCGCACCGACACCTACGAGTTCAGCGTGCCCGAACCCGGCGCCGCCGCGATCGGCGCCGCGGCGCTCGCGACGATCGCGGCGCTGCGGCGCGCGCGGAGTGCCTGACCGGATCCTTCAGGCACCGAGGCGGGCGGCGATCCGGCGCAGCAACCGCTGGACCGGATACCGCTCCGGATCGGCCGCCTGCACCACGAGCAGGTCCGCGATCTGCATTTCGATCGCCTGCGACACTTCGCGGCGCAGCGCCAGACACGCCTTCGCGTCGGCGTGCCGGCCGGACCAGCGCAGCGTCTCGATCGGCGGGCCGAAGAGGAAGTATTGCCGCTCGAAGCGCGGCAGCCCGATCGGGCCGCGACCGCGCGCGATCGGCGGCACGACCTCCCCACCGCGGAACCATGGCGCCTCGGTGATCCCGAGCGCGCGCAGCAGGTCGCCGACCGGCGAGCGCAGCAGATCGACGGCGTCCACGACGATCTCGAACATGTCGTCCACGCCGACGGAGGCGAAGGGCACGATCGGCACGCCGTGCTCGATCGCGAGCCGCGCAAAGCCGACGCGCTCCTTCCACACCAGTTGGTATCGCTCGCCCTTGCGCTTCATCACCTCGCGCCCGCCGCCCGGGAACACCAGCACGGCTTCGCCCCTTCGGAACAGCGCGGCGCAGTTCTCGCGCGTCCCGCGCACGGCGCCGAGGCGGGCGAGCACGTCGCGCCAGATCGGCACCGCGAAGTGATTGTGGTCGCCGAGTCCACGCACCATGCGCCCGGTGCCGTTCAAGATCTCGATGCCGAGCATCGGGATGTCGATCAAGCCGTAGAGGGTGTGATTGCCCGCGAGCAGAACGGCGCCTTCGCGGGGCACGTGCTCGAGCCCGATCGCGACCGGCGCGAAGATCCTCCGCAGCGGCTCCGCGACGCGGCGCAACGTCTCCGCGGAGAACGGCTCGAAGTCGGTCGCTGCCATCGCCGTGCGGTCTCCCGTGATCGCAACCAAATGCGAACGCGGGCTCGGGAGCGAAGCCCCGAGCCCGTCGCATCGAGCCCATGCATCAGCGCGCGACCCGTAGGTCGAGTCGCGGCGACTCAGCGCAGTGCGGCGACCTGCGTGTGCGGGTTCGTGGCTGGCGCCCATCCGTGTTCAGACATGCAGCGCGCGAGCGCGTCGAACTCGGAGGGCAGGAGACCGAGAAGACCGGAAGTCGCCTCGGCGCGGCAGTCGGAGAGCGCGGCACTCAGATCCGACGAGGAGGCGTCCGGGCGGTACCAGTCCGCAGGGGCCTCCGTGGTCCACCAGCTCACTCCCGCGATCAACGCTGCAAAGGCCAACAGACGAATCATTCCGGTCCCCTCGCCCGAGCCGGACTCGGCTCCCTGTCGTTCTAGTGGCCCCGGGCGACAGCTCGTGGCAGGGATCGGTGACGATTTCTCTACGAATTTTTCGTCCCCCGGGGCAAGAGCTCCGCCGCCCCCCGAATGGGCACGGCGCAAGCGGCCGATCCCGGCACGCCGCGCGCCGGATCCGAGAGCGCCGTTCGAGCCTCGGGCCTGCGTGTCGCCGACGTACACCAACGTGTTAGTGATCTCGGCGTCGCCCGTCTGTCCCGGAGTCCGCATGCAGGGAGTCTTCCCGCTCCATCACACGCACGTTCGTGTACCTCGACGCGAGGTCGAAACGGTCGCAGCGGGCGACGGGGCGTGGAATGAGCTATCCCCGCCCCACGTCACACTCCTTGGCTGATCTCAGCGATCTTTGCGTCTGCCCGATCCGACGCGTCCCCGGACTCGCTCCACGGATCCACCCGATCGGGCTCCCACCTTCCCTGGCTTCTCCCATTCGAGCGTGTGCCTGCGCCTCGGACGCCCCGCGAGACTTCGTCTCCCGGCCGGACCGCGGTGCTCTGGACTGCTCGAGCGCCTGCGCCGGACGTTCTGGCCGAAGCGCTCGAGATGCTGCGATCGCGACGCCGCGTGCGTCGCGGAATCGCGCGAGGAAAAACACATGAGCAAGAAGCTCTACGTCGGCAATCTTCCCTTCACCACCAACGAAGGCGAGCTTCGTACGCTCTTCGAGCAGTACGGAACGGTGGACCGCGTCAGCGTGATCACCGATCGCGAGACGGGTCGCCCGCGCGGCTTCGCCTTCGTCGAGATGGCGGAGGCCGCCGGCGCCGACTCCGCGACGCGAGGCCTCGACGGCCACAGCGTCGGCGGGCGTGCGCTGCGCGTGAACGAGGCCACCGACAAGACCGGCGGAGCCGGCGGCGGACGCGGCCCGCGCCTCTAGCAGGTTGTTGACAAAGGTCGGACCGAGCCGGGCGCGGAGATTCGGGATCGAGGCGCGGAAGCGCAGCCGTAGCAGAGCTACGGCGAGCTTTCGCAACGAAGAGATCGGCCCGAAGATCCGTGCACGGCGACGGGAGAGCTTTCGTCAGCAGCCTGCTGGCAGGCGCGCAGCTCCCCTCTTTCGAAGCCGGAGGATCCTTGGGACACGACGACTCGAACTCCTCCGTCTTCGATCGGAGGCGGGCCGGATGAACGGACGGACGTCGGCGTGGAAGCGCCTGCGGGATCTGCTGGCCCGCCTCGGGCGCTGGTCGCACAAGGGCCGCGACGGACGCCGAACCGCGGCGGATCGGGCGCGGTTCTGGGCGGATGCCCGAGAGGGCGAACGCGAGGCCGCAGAGCGCGCACGAGACTGAGCCTCGAAGCTGGGAGGAAAGCATGATCCAGAAGCGTTGCGCCAACGACAATCACGGGCGGGCCGTCGTCACCGTCCGGTTCTGTTCGAATTGCGGCGTCGTCGTGAACGACCGCATCGTCGCGGGTCGCTGCCACACCGAGCAGCACGCGAAGATGCGCCGCGCCCAGAGCACCTACTGCGTGGACTGCGGCGAACACCTCGTGCGGGCCCGCTAGACCCGATCCGGCATCCGCTCGTTGCCGCAGGCGGCGACGAGGAGGAGAGCCGCTCTTCCGACTGGCGCGAAGCGCGGCCTGCGCCTGATACTCGGCGGCCGTCGGTTCGCCGCGCACGCGCGGAGGATACGCGCATGCCCCTGCACGACCGCGGCGACCCGGATCCGGCGCGCATCCGCCGTGACGTCGCGCAGCGCGCCTACGAGTTCCTGGATCTCGGCAGCTCTGCGGGAGGCTCGATCGAGTACTGCTCGCGCCGCTTCCGCGCGCGCCGCGGACTCGGAGTCGAGAGGCATCCGGACAAGCTCCGCCAGCTCCGCGCGAAGGGATTCGACTGCCTCGCGTGCGATCTGTTCGCGCTCGACCTTCCACCGGCGTCGTTCCGCTTCGTCTCGATGCTGGACGTGCTGGAGCATCTGCCGGATCTCGAAGCCGTCGAGCGCGCGCTCGGGGTGGCGGGCCGCCTGGCGCGCGACTTCCTCTTCATCCGCCACCCGCTCTTCGACTTCGCGCCCGCACTCGCCGCCGTCGGACTGAAGCAATACTGGACCGACTGGCGCGGCCACACGGCACACGTCCTCGTGCCCGAGTTCCTCGAACTGTTCCGCCGGCTGGGGTTCGGCCCGGTGGCTTTGAACTATCGCCAGCCGGTCCACGACAGCGACGATCCGTCGCTGCTGCCGCTCGCCGCGCCGGCAGACCAGCACCTCTACGACGCCGCGCTGCACGGCCCCAAGCCGGAGCCGAAGATCGTCTTCCCGCAGCCGATCCACGGCCAGCTCGATCTCTTCGTCGCACTGCGCCCGTACGACCCGCGAGAGTGGAGCACCCTCACCGCCGATCGCTGAAACGCGCCCCGGCTCCGCCCAGCTAGTCGTCGCTCTTCGACTCGTCGGGGCTCGTCATCCAGGTGCTCGCTTCGGGCGCTCCGTAGCGGTTCACGGCGCGCGAGTAGCCGTCGGAGTAGCCGGTCGCGAAGTGCGATTCGCTCGCCGCGTCGTACGCACCCTTGTGACGAGCGTACGAGGATTCGATCCCGCTGTCGCGGTCCCGGCCGCCCATGCGATAGCCGAGTTCGTACGAGCGCTGGCTCTCGCCGGCGCCTTCCGGCGAGACCAGCGTCTCCCGTACCTGGCCGTGGCCGCAGCCCGTTCCGATCGTCAGCGGCGCGAGCGCACCGGCCACGACGAATACTGCGACGGCCCTGGAAATGAAGCGCATCGGAACTCTCCCTCGTTCGCTCCGGCATCCGGAATCGGATCGAGCGGCAAGGGGAGCATCGACCGCCCGCGCCGACGACCTGAACCAGACCGCGGCGCCACGCGCGCGCCGCGACGTCAGCCGCAGGACGCCTTCCGCGCGCGCACCCGCGCCTGCGCCGCGAGCAGCGTCGAGCGAAGCGTCGCGTCGCGCTCGGCGAGCGCCGCGAGCGACGCGGCGGCCTGCACGCATTCGCCTTCCTCGGCGAGCAGGTTGTTGCCGATGCAGACGAGATCCACGCCCGCCGCGAGCGCACGGCGGGCGGCCTCGCGCGTGGAACAGAACGCGCGCAGTCCCTGCATCTGGAGATCGTCGGTGATCAGCAGCGCGTCCGGCAGCGCGCGGCGGAGCGCACCGATCGCCGCCGCCGAGATCGAGACCGGCCAGGCCGGATCCCACTGCTTCGCCATGCCGTGGCTCAGCAGGATCGCCGAGCCCGCGACCTGCGCCGCCAACTCGACGAAGAGCGCGACCTCCGCGTCCGACACACACGCGCTGATGTCGGTGAGCTCCGCGTGGCTGTCGGTCCAGGCACCGCCGAGGCCAGGGTAGTGCTTCAAGCAGAGTCCGAGGCCGACGCGCCGCGCGGCGGCGTCCAGGGTGAGGACACAGCGCCGCACCACCGCGGGATCCGCCGAGAAGGAGCGCTCGAGCGCACCGATGTTCGGATTGGCGGGATTCACGTCGAGGTCGACCACGGGCGCGAGATCGAAGTCGATCCCGAGCGACTTCATCTCGGCGAAGCTCGCGTCCGCGATGCGGCGCGCCTCGGCTGCGTCGAGCCGCGCGAAGGCGCGGGCGCTCGGCAGCTCGGCGAAGCCGCGCGCGGGCTTCAAGCGCCGCACCCGGCCGCCCTCCTGGTCGATGCAGACGAGCGGCCGCGACGGCAGCGCGTGGACTTCGTCGCACAGCGCGCGCAGCTGCGCAGGCGATTCGACGTTGCGCAGCGCGGCGCCCGTCTGCACGTCGCGGTCGAAGAGCAGCACGCCGCCGAGCCCGAACGCGCGCTCGAAGTCGATCAGCCACGCCGGCAGCCGCGTGCCGCGAAAGCCCAGCAGGAACAGCTCGCCGATCCGGAGCGTCATCACCGCAACGTAGAGGAGATGCGCTCGAAGCGGCATCATGCGCCCCGTGCAGACGCAACGACTCCCCGACCATCTTCCGATCCTCGATCGCCCCGGTGCACGCCGCGTGCGCGAGCCGGTCTACGCCGAGCGCGAGATCACGGCGCCCGTGGATCTGTGTGACGCGCGCGGCCGCCTGAATCCCGACGCCGTCGGATTCGCGCGCCAGCCGCTCTTCCGCGCCAACCTCTCCGGCCACTGGCCGCGCAAGAAGCGCTGGAACTTCTGGAACTGGATCGCGCCGGACTTCGTGTTCTCGGTGACGCTCGCCGACATCGACTTCGCGTCGTTCTGCGCGTTCACGCTGACGGACTTCCGGGACGGCACGCACTGGGCCGGCGCGTCGTATGGCCTGCCCGGGCGCTTCGCGCTGCCCGAGCAGGTCGAGGCGAGCGTCGGCTTTCGCGCGAGCGGCATCGAGTACGAAAACCGCATCGACGGCGACGATCTCGCCGTGCGCTTCCGCGGCCGCGCGGGCGATCGCACGCCGATCGAGGCCGACTTCGCGGTGCACCGTCCGGCGGGCCACGAGAGCCTCAACGTGGTGGTGCCCTGGACCGCGACGCGCTTCCAGTGCAACTCGAAGCACGCCGCGCTGCCGTGCGAGGGCGAAGTGCGCGCGGGCGATCGCCGCTACCGCTTCGATCCGCGCACCGGCTTCGCGGTGCAGGACTGGGGCCGCGGCATCTGGCCCCGCCGCTCGTTCTGGAACTGGGGCGTCGCGACGGGCTGGGCGGACGGCGTGCTGCTCGGCGTCAACTTCGGCGCCAAGTGGACCACCGGCACCGGCGCGAACGAGAACGGCATCCTGTGGAACGGCCGGCTCCACAAAGTGATGGAAGACCTGCGCTGGGACTACGACCCGCGCGCGTGGCGCAAGCCGTGGCGCGTCGTCGCCGAGCGATCGGGCGCGATCGATCTCGTGCTCGAGCCGGTCGCCGCGCACACGCCGAACCTCGACGTCGGCGTCCTCGCGAGCGGTGGCGTCTGCGCGTTCGGCCGCTGGCGCGGCGTCGTGCGCGCGGACGGACGCGAACTCGCCGTCGACGGCCTGATCGGCTGGGCGGAGGAGTTCGCGCACCGCTGGTAGCCGGTGGCGCGCGGCCGATGCGAGTGAGGCGAAACGCCGCGCGCTGTCGCGGAACCTCGCAGCGCCGCGCGTCCCGCGAAACCGGAGGGTCTGCCACCCGGCACGCCGCTTGCGATTCGAGGCTCGCGACGATCGCCGCCGTCGTGCCTGCCGCACGCGCCGCGGAATCTCCGAGGGAGTTCTCGTGATCCACTTCGTGACCGGCGACATCCTGCTCAGCCAATCGCGCGCGATTGCCCACGGCATCGCGCCGGGCGACCACTTCGACTCCGGGCTCGCGCTCGCCTTGCGCGAGCGCTGGCCGGCGATGGCCCGCGACTTCCGCCACTTCTGTCAGCAGAGCCATCCGAAGCCCGGGACGCTCTGGACGTGGGCCGGCGCGAACGGCGTGCGCATCGTGAACCTGCTCACGCAGGAAGCCGCGCCCGCGCATCACGCGCACCCCGGCAAGGCGACGACCGCGCACGTCAATCACGCGCTCCGTGATCTCGCGCGCCTCGTCGAGAGCGAGCGGATCGCTTCGCTCGCGCTGCCGCGGCTCGCGACGGGCGTCGGCGGTCTCGAGTGGAGCGAGGTGCGCCCGCTGATCGAGAAGCAGCTCGGATCGCTCACGATCCCCGTCTGCGTCTACGAAACCTACAAACCCGGCGCCGCGGCCCAGGAGCCGCAGGCGGGCTGAGCCGGGCCGGGGCGACGCGTGGGCCAGGAAGTCGACCGTACCCGCTTCACGGACGCCGACTTCGCGCGCTTCGACGCACGCATGCGCGAAGAACTCGCGCTCCTGCACCGCGTCGCGGACGGCGGCGGGCTCTCGCGCGCGGGCTTCGTGGTCGGCTTCGAGCTCGAGGCCTGGCTCGTCGATCACGGTCTCGTGCCGGCGCCCGTCAACGACGCCTACCTCGCGACGCTCGCCGATCCGCTGGTCGTGCCCGAGCTGTCGCGCTTCAACGTCGAGCTGAACGGTACGCCGTGCGGTCTCGGCGGCACGGCGTTCTCGGCGCTGGCGGAAGAACTCGAAGGCACCTGGCGCCGCTGCCTCGACGTCTCGCATCGCATGGACGCGGCGCTCGTGATGATCGGGATCCTGCCGACGATCCGGCGCAGCGATCTCACGCTCGCGAACGTCTCGGCTCTGCGCCGCTACGCCGCGCTCTACGAGCAGATCATGCGCCTGCGCGCCGGCCGTCCCGTGCAGCTCGACATCGACGGCGACGAGCCGCTCCGACTCGCGAATGCGGACGTCATGTTCGAGGCGGCCACGACGTCCTTCCAGGTACACCTGCAAGTGCCGGCCGAGCTCGCCGTGCGCTTCTACAACGCATCGCTACTCGCGTCGGCGCCCGTCCTCGCCGCCGCCACGAACTCTCCGTTCCTCTTCGGCCACCGCCTCTGGCACGAGACGCGCGTGCCGCTCTTCGAGCAAGCCGTCGCGACCGACCCGTGCGACGGCCCCGAGCGGCGCCGCGTCACCTTCGGCAGCGGTTGGATGCGCGAGAGCATCGTCGAGCACTTCGACGACGTGGTGGCGCACTTCCCCGTGCTCGTGCCGCACGCGAGCGACGATCCGCCCGAACGCTTTCCGCACCTGCGCTTCCACAACGGCACGATCTGGCACTGGAACCGCCCGCTGATCGGCTTCGACGCGGACGGCACGCCGCACGTGCGGATCGAGCATCGCGTCCTGCCCGCCGGCCCGAGCCTGCTCGACATGGTGGCGAACGCGGCTTTCTACGTCGGACTCGCGAGCGGCCTCGGCACGCTCTCGCGGCCGCCCGAACGCGATCTCCCGTTCGACGCCGTGCGCGCGAACTTCCTCGCCGCCGCGCGCGACGGCCTCGCTGCGGAAATCATCTGGCTCGACGGGCGGCCGCGCGCCGTGCGTACGCTGCTGCTCGAAGAGCTGCTTCCGATCGCACGGCAAGGTCTCGTCGAACAGGGCGTCGACGCGGACGAGAGCGCGCACTGGCTCGGCATCGTCGAGCAGCGCGTGCGCACGGGGATCACCGGCTCGGTCTGGCAGCGCCGCTGGATCGAACGGAACGGCCCCGACTTCCAGCGCCTGCTCGCCGACTACCTGGAGCACCAGCGCAGCGGTGCGCCCGTGCACGAGTGGCCGGCGTGAAGCTCGTCACGCTCGAAGATCTGCCGCACGGATTCCTGGACGCGAGCGCGCGCACGATCGCCGACCTGCTGCCCGGGCCGACGCTGCTCCACCTCGACGGCGCGCGACACCCTGCCCTCTTCGTGTCCGTGTTGCTGCACGGCGACGAGAGCACGGGGCTCGTCGCCGTGCAGGAGGTGCTGCGCCGGCACGCGGGCCGGACGCTGCCGCGCGCGCTCTCGGTGTTCGTCGGCAACGTGCGCGCGGCGCGTGCGGGCGTCCGCCACCTGCCCGATCAGCGCGACTTCAACCGCGTCTGGCCGGGCGGCGACGCTTCCGACTCGGTCGAAGGCGCGCTGATGCGCGATGTGATCGCGGCGATGCGCGCGAGGGGCGTCTTCGCGAGCATCGACGTCCACAACAACTCCGGCCTCAATCCCCGCTACGCGTGCGTGAACCGGACGGGGGCCCCGTTCCTCCAGCTCGCGCGGCTCTTCTCGCGCACCGTCGTCTGGTTCACCGAGCCGCGCGGCGTGCAGTCGCTGGCGTTCGCCGACCTGTGTCCCGCGGTGACGATCGAGTGCGGGCGCCCCGGCCACGCCGAAGGCGAATCCCATGCGGCGGACTTCCTCGACGCGGTCCTGTGTCTTTCGGAGTTCCCCGCGCACCCGCCCGCGCCGCACGATCTCGACCTCTTCCACACCGAGGCGATCGTGAAGGTGCCGCCGGAGATCTCGCTCGCCTTCGGCGCGGGCGCCGCCGATCTGGCGCTCCGCGAGGATCTCGACCACCTGAACTTCAGCGAACTGGCGCCGGGCACGCCGTTCGGCCGTTGGCGCCGGGGCGCGGCGGAGCCGCTCCACGTGACGGTGGGCGACGACGGCCGCAATCGCGTCTGGGAGTGGTTCGAAGCGCGCGAGCACGAACTGACGCTGCGCCGCACCGCGATGCCCGCGATGCTCACGCGCAGCGAAGCGGCGATCCGGCAGGACTGCCTCTGCTACCTGATGGTCCGCTTCGAAGCGGACGCGGCGCCCGGTCCGGAGTAGGAGCGGGCGCCGCGTCGCACCGGGATCAGGCGAGCGCGTCGGCCGTCGCGTCGGACGGCACGTGGGAATCGCTCCCGACCGCGTCGCCGGCGATGCTCCACTCGTTCCAGTCCCAGCCCCCGAACCACTTGTAGGCGGCGCGAACCGACAAGCCCATCGCGACCTTCTGCAGGAAGGTGAAGGGATCCGGCAAGGTCGTCAGGCCCGTCGAGGTGACGGCGATCACGAGGATGGCGGCCCCCGCGACCAGGGACAGCGCCCATGCAGCAAATGCCTTGTTGTCGCTCAACGCATCATCTCCATCGTGTGCTGGGAAACGCAGGTGCCGGCCGTCCGTCGGCCTTCCGACTGCGCGATCGATCGCGTCGGCTGTGTGCAGGCGCCATGCCATTTCACGACGCACGCCTTCGCGTCG
>JALOQG010000298.1 GCA_025453505.1 Myxococcota bacterium
ATGCGGCTCGCGAAGTACGCGCTGCCATCGGTACGCGCATGCACGACGAGTCGTCCGGGCGAGCGAGCGAGTTCTCCAGCGAGGATCCGGCTCGCCCAGCGCGTCCCGAGCCAGGTGAGGGGCCGCGGCGCGACGACGACGCGTACGTCCGCTCCGATGCGAGTCGCGATGTCCCGCCGGCGCTGCGCGTAGTACACACGCTGGCGCCACATCGGGCCCGGGTTCGCGAGGAAGAGCAGGTCGAAGTGCACGCCCTCGCGCCCCACCGCGAGGATCGTGTCCACCACCTGGGAGTCGATCACCGTGGCGTCGGGTCCCTCGCCGACGACGAACAGGAAGCGCGCGTCTCTCACGTCTTGTCCTCGAAGCGCGCGCGCCCGTCCGCCGCGAAGCGTACGCCGCATGCGCCCGCGGTGACCCATGCGGAGCCGTCCGCGTCGAAGCGGACGCGCGCCGGTGCCGGATCGGTGCCGTCGCCGCGCGTCTGGAGCACCGTGACGATGCGCAGCGGAAGCCGCAGCGTGCCGGCGTCGATGCGGAGCGACGTGCCGGGCACGACGCGTCCGTAGCGCGGCGCGATCCAGCCGGGTCCCGGCGCGCCGCCCGCAACCGGGCGCTCCACCGCGATTCGTAGCGCGGGACCGAATGCGTCGAGCCGAACGCGGCGCCCGCTCGTGAGCGCGAGCACGGCGGCGCCGTCGCGCGCCTCGCCCGTCGTCGCGGGCAGCACGAAGCGGCTCTCGATCGCGTGATCGCCCGCGCCGAGCACGTCGTCGCAGAGCGCGAGCAGCCCTCCCGCTCGCCACGCGAGGCTGCGCCGCACGCGCAGCGGCGCTCCGTCCGGGTGTTCGGCCGCAGCGAGGAGTCGCTGCGCGTCGCCCTCGAAGGCGATCCAGCGCGCGCACCGCTCGCCGGCGATGCCGAAGCGCTGGCTCGTGACGTCGGCCTGATCGCGCCCGTCCACGACCACGCACGAATGCGCGCGCGTGCCGCGCAGCGCGGCGCGCCAGCCTTGCGTCTCGCTGTAGAGGAAGGTGCCGGCGTCGGTGAGCACGTCGTCGTCGCCGATGCGCCACAGCACCGAGAGCGCGTCGGCGTGCATGTGCGAGCGCAGCACGTCGGGCCGGAAGCGCGTCGGCCCGCAGCGGAACACGACGCACTCGGAGCGGGCGCCGAAGCCGGTTCGCGCGACGCCGAGACCGGCCGCCGAGAATCGCTTCGCGAGGCCCGGCGGCGGCGGATCGCCTGCGCCCGGTACGGGCCGCCCGCCGCCGAGCCAGAAGGCGCCCGCGGCGTCGCCGGCGATCGCGCCCCAGTCGCGGCGTCCGAACGCGATCGCCGCCGTCGCGAGCAGGTCGCGCCGATCGAGCGGATCGCCGCCGAAGCGCCACGCGCGACCGGCGTCGGTGTCGCCGATCGCGGGCAGCGTGCCGTCGTTGCGCAGCAGCAGCGCCATCGCGTCCGCCATGCCGGCGATGCGTGAGCGCGCCGCGTCCGGAACGCGTGCGCCGCTTCGATCCGCGAGCAGCAGCGTCGCGAGGAACGAGTCGAGCACGAAGGCGTGGTAGTGCGAAGAATGCTCGCCGTGCACGCCTTCGTCGTCGACCTGCTTGGCCGCCTCGCGCCACAAGACGCGCAGGCCGGCGTCGCGCCACGTGCGGGCCGGTGCGAGCGAGGCAAGCACGAGTCCGAGCGCCGCGAGACCCGCCGCTTCGCTCACCAGGTGATTGTGCGTCGATGGATGGTCGGCGAGGTGCGTCGCGACGTAGTCGCCGTGCGAGAGCACGAGCCACAGCCAGCGGCGCAGCGCGGCGGGATCGAACACGCCCGAGCGACGCGTCAGCCGGAACGCCCACAGCCACGCCACCGCGCGGATCGCCGCCTCCTGCGCGTGCGCCCAGGCGATCCCGCGTCCGGGCGGATTGGCGCGGAGGAAGGCGTCCATCTCGGCGACGACGGCGTGCGCGTAGCGATCCTCGCCCGTCAGCCAGGCGGCCTGCGCGAGGCGTACGACGTGCGTGCAGCGCCCGTACTCCCACGCGAGGCGGACGTCGCCCGGCGGGTGTGCGGCGCCGATCGGCACATCGCCGGCGGGCAGCAGCGGCCAGCGCGCGGAGCCGGGCAGCGCCGCGTGCCAGTCGTGCACGCCGCCCGGCACCACCCAGGAGACGTCGCCCGCGAGCGTCGCGTCCGCCTGCGCGACGATCGCCGCGACGGCGTCGCGAGGGCGATCCAGGAAGGAGCGACGCAGCGAAGCGTCGCCCGTGTCGATCCAGAACGGCGCCGGCCGGTCGGCGAAGGCGACGAGCGCGGCGTCGAGCGACGCGACGTCCGGCGCCCCGAGCGCCGCTGCGAGCTGTGCGGCGTCCGGCGACTCGCTCGCGTAGCGCAGCGCCCAGGCGTCGCGCGCGCGCGCGGTCTGCGCGCGTCGCAGGCGGTAGGTCACGCGGCGCAGCACGCCGGCCACGCCGATCTCGCGGACGCGTCGTCCGAGACGCGGGATCTTGCTCATGACGTCCAATCTGGCTCGATCCGGGTCTCGGCTCTGCTCGGATCCGGTTCCGCTCACACCCGCTGCACGTGGGCCGGCGTCCCGTGAGTCTCCGGCTCGACCCGCATTCTCCCCGCGCGCCGCGCCGCGAGGATCTGCAGCGAGAGTGCGGCCGACACGCCGCAGCCGATCCAGAACAGATGGTTGAGCTTGTTCGGGATCGAATAGATCGGCTGCACCATGCCGACCGCGAGGAAGCCGAGCGTCGGGAGGAAGAGATAGAGGAGTGCGGCGCGTTCGACGGCGTCGGGAGTCGCCGTGGCCGCGCGGCGGTTCTGGAGCAGAACCAGCGTCACCATCCACAAGAAGAGCAGGAGCCCGAGGATCCCGGTCTGCAGGGCCATGTCGAGATAGATGTTGTGGGCGCTCACCACGCCAGGAATGCCGTACTGGGCCATCCGGAGCGAGAAGTTCGCCGGTGCGAGCCCGATACCGAGCGGGTTGTCCATCAACATCAGCGCGTAGCGGCCGAACAGGAAGAGCCGCCGGTTCTCGAGGCCCTCCTGCTCGGCGATCCCGAGCACCTCCTGCCAGGCGTAGGGTGCGACGCTGACGAGGACCAGGTAGCCGACGCCGGCCATCGCGACGGCGACGGTCGTCGCGACGATCGCGCGCCGCGCGCCCGCCCGCGAGAGTCCGAAAGTCACCATCATCATGAGCAACGTGAAGAGCGCGCCCCCGCGGCTGCCGGAGAGCAGCAGCGAGGCCAGCATGCCGGCGATCGAGCCGATCATCAGGAAGCGCCACAGCGGCGGCTCGCGGCGCCCGATCAGGATCGAGAGCGCCACCGGGATCCACATCGCGTAGAGGCTCCCGAGCGAGTTCGTGTTGTCGAGCACGCCCGCGTAGTAGACGCCCGCTTCGGCGCGCGCGTTGCGGAACCGGAAGCCAGTCGCGGCCGTGAAGACGTGGACGGCGGCGACTGCGAGCCCGATCAGCATGAGATGGCGCGAGAAGCGGATCACTTCCGGGCTGCCGCGCAGCGCCATCAGTCCATAGGCGAAGAGCAGGATGCCTTCGAGGTAGTAGATCTGGAAGTGTTTGACGTTGACGCCCCAGAAGCCGGTCCCGATCGATCCGACGACGATGTTGGTCGCGGCGAAGAACAGGAATCCCATCCACAGCGGCGCATGGGCGCCGAGCTGCGGCAGGCGTCGCTGCGAGAAGACCTCGGCGACGAGCGCGACGTAGACGAGCACCGAGGACGGGGCGACCGACGTGCCGCCGAGCAGGTAGCGGCGGCCGATGATGTTGTCCTGGACGAGCATCAGGAAGGCCACGATGGCGGTGAGCCGCAGCACACGGTCGCGCGTGAAGAAGAGCCACGCGACGAAAGGAACGCCCGCCAGCAGGTAGAAGAGCCAGCGGAGCCAGTTGATGGAGTCGTCTACACCGATCACGCCCGGACTCCGCTCCCACGCGCGCCGCGAACGCAGCTGCGCTCGCTCTGCATCGGCGCCTCGGCTGTCTCGATGAAGCCATGATCGCGACTCCGCGCCGGGGCGTCGAGAGCGCAGGAGTGGGCGCGCCGGGGCGTCAAGGCCCCGTCTCCGCGTCGATGTAGCCGAGCGCTTCGAGCCGCTCGCGCGCCGCCGGATCGAGGGGCGTCGCCGCCGTGCCGGCGAGCGCCCGTTCCTGCTCGAGCGCCCGATGTCGATCGACGGCCGCTTCGAGCGCCGCGGCGAGCGCTTCTCGCTGCGACGCGA
>JALOQG010000029.1 GCA_025453505.1 Myxococcota bacterium
CGCGCGCCACCTCGGCGAGGAAGCGCGGCGAGACGTACTTGCCTTCGACGTAACCTCCGATCCACTCGCAGCCCTCGGTGGTCGCCCACTGGACGCGGCCTTCGCGCAGCCGCGCGTCGTGGTCGTCGTCGGACACGACGATCAGCAGATCGACGTCCGATTCCGCTCGCTCGAAGCCGTGTGCGATCGAACCGCCGAGCAGCAGCGCGCGCACCTCGGGCTCGCTTCGCAACAGCGCCGTCGCGTGTGCGATCGCGCGTTCGTGGTGGGCGTGCATCCCGACCGCCGCTTCGCGCCAGCTACTCCGCCGTCTCGGCGGGCGGCGCGGGCCGCTTGCGGCGCCGCGGTCGGCGGGTCTTCTTCGGCGTGTGGGCGCCCGGCTCGAGCACGTCGAGGAAGCGCTGGCGTACGTCGGCGACGTGCGCGTCGAGCGTCTCGCGGCGCCACGCCGTCGTGTCGATCGGCGGCAGCACCACGACGTCCACCGTCGCGGGCCGCAGCACGAGGCCGCCGCGCGGCAGCACGTCGAGCGCGTTCTTGAACACGACGGGCACGATCGGGACGCCGGCCTGCATCGCGAGATGGAACGCGCCCTTCTTGAACGGGCCGAGGTGGCCGGTGACCGAACGCGTGCCTTCGGGCGCGATCGCGATCGAGCGGCCGTGCTGGAGCGCTTCGACGGCCGGCGCCATCGCTTCGATTGCCTTGCCGGTGTCGGAGCGGTCGATGAAGACCACGCCGGCGAACGCGAAGGCGGGGCCGAAGAGCGGGTTCTTCTTCAGCTCCTGCTTGCCGATGGCGGTGAAGTCGCGGCGCAGCAGCTTCGCGAGCAGCACGGTGTCGACGCTGCTCTGGTGGTTGAAGACGAAGACGGCCGGACGCTGCGACCAGAGGTGCTCTTCGCCTTCGATGCGCAGGTCGATCTGCGCGAACGAAGTGGCGAGATCCGCCCAGCTCGAGATCGTCAGGTTGACGCCGTCGCGGCGCGAGCGGTTCAAGAGCGCCACGCCGATGCCCGCTGCGACCGAAGGCACGAGGCTCGCGTACGAGAGCGCCGAGCGCGCCATCTGCTCGAGGCTCGGGCGGCCGCGGCTGGTGAAGCGGCGCACCGGCCAGTCGCGGTCCTTCGCGAGGCCCGCGAGCGACGCGTCCGGGTTCGTCGGGCGCGGATTGCCGACGGCTTCGAGCAGCGGCAGGTCGTAGGCGCTGTCGGTGTAGAACCAGCTCTCGTCGAGATCGAGGCCGCGTTCGGCGGCGAGCGCACGCACGTAGTGCGCCTTGCCCTCGCCGTAGCAGGTCGGGTGGTGCACGCGGCCGGTGAAGATGCCGCGCTCGACTTCGAGCTTCGTACAGAGCACGTGTTCGATGCCCAGGTCTCGCGCCAGCGGATCGACCTGGTAGTGCGTCGCCGCCGAGACGATCGCGACGGTGTGTCCGCACGCCTTGTGCGCCTCGACGAGCGCGCGCGACTCCGGGAACACCGACTTCGCGAGGTGCTTGCGATAGACCTCCTCGCCGAGCTCTTCGAGCACCGATTCCGCGAGCCCGCGATACGCCGCGACCGAAGTCGCGAGGAAGCCCGAGAAGCCGGTGCGGCCGAGGCCGAACGCGAGCGCGCCGGCGAGTCCCTCGCCCATCTCGCGCGGCGACATGCGGCCCGAGAGCAGGCGCTCCTGCCAGAACGAGGTCGCGGAAAAGCCGGCGAGCAGCGTCTGGTCGACGTCGAAGAACGCGCCGACCTTGGGGCCCGCCGCGCCTTCGCGAATTTCGCGGGTGAGCTCGTCGCGCGCGGATGCGGAGTTCATGCGCTGGCTCCGTGCGGCACCGGTCCGGGCCGCCGGGCCAGCATACCTCGACTCGGGATCAGGGCAGGGCGGCGGGCAGGGTGAGGGTGAACTCGGTGCCGCGCCCGGGCACCGACGTCACCTGGATGCGGCCGCCGTGGCGGCGCACGATTTCGTGCGAGATCGAGAGTCCGAGGCCCGTGCCTTCGCCGGCCGGCTTGGTCGTGAAGAAGGGGTCGAAGATGCGTTCGAGGTTCTCGGGCGCGATGCCACGGCCGTCGTCGGCGATGCGGATCTCGATCTCGCGACCGTTCAGCTGCGTCGCCACGCGCAGCTCGCCCGCGCCCTCGATCGCCTGCGCGGCATTCACGACGAGGTTGAGGAACACCTGCTCGATCTCGCGCCGCGCGCCTTCGATCGCGCCGACGTCGCCGAAGCGCCGCACCACGCGCACGCGGTGGCGCAGGTGTGGCGCCGCGACGCGCAGCACGCGATCGAGCACGAGGTTCGGGTCGAAGCGCTCGAGCGCGTCGCTGCCGACGTGCGAGAAGGCGCGCACGTCGCGCACGATCGCCGCGGCGCGATCGACGCCTTCGAGCGCGTCGTCGAGCATCGAGGCGCCCTCGTCGAAGAGTTCGACGGCCGAACCTTTTTCGGCGCTCGCGAGCGTGCTCCACTGCTCGCGCAGCGCCCTCAGGTTGGCGCCGATGTAGGCCAGCGGATTGTTGATCTCGTGCGCGATGCCGGCCGCCAGTTCGCCGACCGCCGCGAGCCGCGCCGAGGTCAGGAGCTGCGAGCGCAGCGCCGCGAGCTCGCGCAGGTCGCGGACCACGAGCACGAGGCCGAGCAGCGCGCCCTGCTTGTCGCGCAGCGGCGCGGTCGAGAGCGTCACGGGAACGGGTCCGTGCACGGTCGCGAGCTCGCACTCCTGCGCGCCGATCGCGAGATCGGCGGCGAGATGCACGCCGGGCAGCAGGTCGGCGAGGAGGCGCTCGCGTACGTCGCCGACCGGGACGCCGAGCAGATCGGCGAGGCTCGCGTTCGCGACGCGCACGCGGCCGTCGGGCGTGGCGAGCGCGACCCCTTCGGGCAGCGATTCGAGGATCTCGCGCGCGAAGCTGCTCGGTGTCAGCACGGAGAAGCCGAAGCGGTGCGTGCTCCACGTGACCGTCGCGCCGAACACCGCGAACGAGGCGACGCCGAGCCGGGGAACGTCCACGCCGAAGATCGGCAGCAAGCCGTCCGTGACGGATCCCAGCACGAGCGGCACGCCGATGCCGGTGCCGAGCCAGCGCCGCTGGCTGGTCTCGGCGGGCGAGAGCTGGCGCTGCGCGTCCCAGAACGGTGCGGTGATGCCGATCGTCACGCAGAGCAGCGTCCCGAAGTACCAGAGCGCGTAGGCCGGACCCACGCGATACGCGAAGCCCCACGCGACCGGCTCGACGCCTGCGAACATCCAGTGCACGCCGAGCCAGGGCTCGGTCCAGACGAGCAGGAGCGCCCCCGCTGCGAGCGCGTAGAGGAAGGGCAGCGCGCGCCGGAGGCCGCGCCAGCTCCGCGTCTCCTGCGCGAGGAACAGGTGGAGGCAGAGCGGACCGACGGCGATCCAGCCCGGGGCCGAGGCCCGCACCCGCCACTCCGCGCTCGCCGCATCCGGCGCCAGCGTCCAGAGCGCCTCGCACACGCCCCAATGCGTGGCGCCGGCGAGCAGCGCCGCGGCGCAGCGATTGGCCGTCGAGTCGGAGTCGCGCAGCCAGATCGCGACGCCGCAGGCGAGGCAGACGAGCGCCGCGACGAGCGGCAATAGGAAGTAGGGGGCCACGCCCGTGCATCGACGCCGCACGGGCCCGACTTGATGCGCCGCCCGCTACCGTCCCGCCCTCCATGGAGCTGCACCGACCCTCCGGCCGACGCGGGCTGGGCCTCGCCCTCGCGTCCACGACGATGCTGCTCTGGGGCGTGCTGCCGCTGGCGCTGCGCGAGGCGCTGCGTTCGCTGGATCCCGCGACGCTCACCGCGTTCCGCTTCACGGTGTCGGCGAGCGTGCTCGGCGCGTTCCTCGCCGCGCGCGGCGCGCTGCCGGTACGTGCGCAACTGACGCGCGGGACGGGCCTCCTGCTCGGCGTCGCGACGCTGGGTCTCGCCGCCAACTACATCGCGTTCCTGCTCGGGCTCGCGCGTACGTCGCCCGCCAACGCGCAGGTGTTGATCCAGGCGGGTCCGCTGCTGCTCGCGCTCGGCGGAATCGCCGTGTTCCGGGAGCGCTTCTCCGCCTCGCAATGGATCGGCGCGGCGCTGCTCGCGATCGGTCTCGGACTCTTCTTCCGCTCGCAGCTCGCCGCGATGGGGCGCGAGCCGGCGCGCTACCTCGCCGGCGTCGGGTGGATCGGATTCGCGGCGGCGACCTGGGCGATCTACGGCCTCGCGCAGAAGCAGTTGCTGCACGGCGTTTCCTCGCAGGCGGTGATGCTCTGCATCTTCGCCGGCTGCGCGCTCGTGTTCCTGCCGGCGTCGAGCCCGCGCGCGCTGCTCGCGCTGACGCCGCGCGCGTGGGTCGTGCTCGCCTTCTGCACCGCCAATACGCTGGTGGCCTACGGGGCGTTCGCGGCGGCGCTCGAGCACGAGGAGGCGTCGCGCGTTTCGGCCGTGCTCGCGATCACGCCGCTCGCGACGGTCGCGTGCTCGGCGCTCGCGAGCACGCTCTTCCCGCGTCACTTCGTCGACGAGCATCTCTCGATCGCGAGCTGGATCGGCGCGGGCGGCGTCGTCGCGGGATCGCTGCTGACGGCGCTCGGGCGGCGGCGGTCGATCTCCTGATTCGCCACGCGAGCGGATCAGGGCTGGCCCTCGACCACGGCGGCGATGGCGCGTTCGATCGATTCTCGCGAGCGGGCGAGCGTCTCGTCCTGGAACGCGAGCGTCGCGAGCAGGCCCGGCTGCGCGGCGATGCAGCCCGGCTTCCAGATGCCGAACTCGTGCACGCCCGTGCGGCCCTCCGGCTCGCCCTCGCACAGATGCGCGAAGCGGCGCACGAAGCGTTGCGACCACGCGGGCGCACGCGTCCACCACGCGCGCTGGAAGAGCGGGAAGCAGCCGATCAGCGCGTCGTAGTCGTACTCGCCCGCGAGCAGCAGGCCCGGAATGCGCGCGTGCAGGCGATCGGCGAGCGCGCGGTAGCCGGCGAAGACGTCGTGATCGCGGTCGTTGATCCAGACCTCGCTCGTGTCGAGGAACACCGCGTCGAAGCCGAAGCGCGCGGCCAGCGTCTCGATCTGCCCGGCGAGGTCGTCGCGCCACGCCGGATGTCCGGGATTCAGCCAGGCCTGCCAGCCGGTGTCGTGCGCGCGCGAGAGATCCCAGTCGGGCGTGTTGCCGTGGAAGCGGTTGCCGGTCGCGCTCTTCAGGTACATCGACGCGTCGAGGCCGGCGAAGCGCGGCAGCGTCGCGTTCACGCAGTTGGCGCCGAACATCGGCATCAGATGCACGCCGAGCGTGCGCGCGCCGTCGCAGAGCGCTGCGAAGCCGCGTTCGCCACCGAGGTGCGGATCGGGCCGGTACGCGCCGTACTCCCAGTAGTAGCGGCCTTCCCAGCCGGGCAGATACGCGAGCACGTGGCGCGCGTCGATGCGGTCCGTGACGAAGCGCAGCACGTCGAGCATGGCCGCGTAGTCGAGGAACACGCGACCGCTCCAGTGCATGCCGTGCAGCACGGCGACGAGGCGCAGATCGCACGCCCAGGCAGGCAGGTCGCTGCGCGCCTCGAAGGGCACGAGACCGAAGGCGCGCGCGAGCCAGGCGACGTGCTCCGCCTCCGCGACGTCCGCCGCGCCGCGCCGGTCCACGACGAAGTCCGGCGTCGCGATCGACGTCGAGAAACACGGCGCCGATTCGTCGTGGATCAGCTCGATGCAACCGCGTCCCGCGAGTGCGCCGATGCGTTCGGTCGAGAGCGCGAAGCGCTTCTCTCGCACGCGATCGTCCTCGGCGCGCAGCGCCCACGTCGCGCCGCCGCTGCGCGTCCACACGAGCGGCGTCGGGATCCGCGTCGGATAGCCGAAGACGTCGCCGTGCGCGCCGACCGCGGCGAACGTCGCGCCGTCGGCCGACGCTTCGAGCGGCGCTTCGAGATCGCGCAGCAGCAGCTTCACGCCGCGGATCGGCGCACCCGCCGTCGCCGTGGCGCGCAGCCGGAGCAGCTCCGGCTCGGCCTGCTCGACGACGAGCTCGAAGGATCCCGCCGCCGCGCGCTGTCCGCCCGCGCTGCGCAATCCGCGGGCGACGACGCGAACACGGCCCTGCGACGTCTCGACGCGTGCGTGTGCGGGATCGAGGCCGTACAGGTTCTCGAGCGTGAAGAGCTGCGCGGAGAGGCGCAGGCCGAACGCGTCGAAGATCGGATCGCCGAAATCGAAGCTCGCGAAGTGCATCGGGTGGCGATGCTAGCGGCGCCCGCTGATCTGTTCGGCAGGGCGGTGCGTGATAGGCTGCCGGCCCGAGCGCGGACGTCGAAGCGCGTCGCCGGGCCGACGCATGCAACGAAACGAGAGGGAGCGAGATGCGGATCCTGATCGGCTACGACGATTCCGACTTCGCCCGCGCGGCGCTCGGCGATCTCCCGCGTGCGGGACTTCCGGCCGACGCCGAAGTGCTCGTGCTCGCGGCCGTCGACGCGTGGCTGCCTTCCGAAGCGCCGAACTCGGATCCGTTGCTGCCGCGCCTCACTGAGATCCGCGCGAAGATCCTCGCTGCGATCGAGCAACAGCGGGAAGCGGCCGAGCGGGAGGCGGAGAGCCTGCGCGCTGCCTTCCCGGGCTGGAACCTCCGCGTCGAGGCGTGCGCGGATTCTCCGGGATGGGCGCTCGTGAAGCGCGCGGAAGGGGTGGACGGCGGCGTCGGAGGCCAGCCAGCGGATCTGGTCGTCGTCGGCTCGCGCGGCCGCGGCGGACTCCAGCGCGTGCTGCTCGGCAGCGTCTCGCATCGCGTGCTGACCACCGTTCGCTGTTCGACGCGGATCGCGCGCGCACGCGCTTCGGACGCGCGCACGTCACCGCCGCGGATCGTGGTCGGCGCGGACGGATCCGCCGACGCGCGCGCGATGGTCGAAGCGGTCGCCGCGCGCAGCTGGCCCGCTGGGACGCAGGCGCGCGTCGCGGCGTTCGCGCACGACTCGGGCGCCGGCGCGGAGGCGGCGGTGCGTTGGGATCTCCCGCCGCTCGAGTCGTCTGCGCGAGATGTCGCTGCTTCCGCTGCGGAGGACGCGGTCCGTGTGCTGTGCGGCAATGCTGCACTCGTGGTCTCGCACACGATCCACGCCGGGGATCCGAAGCAGGGTCTGCTCGAGGAAGCGCGCGGCTTCGGCGACGGCGGCGCGGACTGCATCTTCGTCGGCGCGCGCGGGGTGCGCCGCGTCGAGCGCTTTCTGCTCGGCAGCGTTTCCACCAGCGTCGCGATGAACGCGCCTTGCTCCGTCGAAGTCGTGCACCCGCGCCGCGGGAGGTCCTAGCCCCGCCTCACTGGAAGTGCGCGCTGCGCGGCGGCGGCGGGGATGGCGGATCGGCTAGACGAGCGCGCGGACGATCCAGCTCACGGCCAGGAAGATCGGGGCGAGCGTCGCGGCGGCGAGCGCCAGCGCGATCGCGAGCCAGAACGCGAACGAGATGCGATCGCCGAGCGTCGCCTGCGGCGCCGCGGACTGCGATACGGCGAGACCGAGACGCGCGCGGACCTCGCCGAGCGGTGCGTCGAGCAGCGCGTCGTCGTAGTCGGTCCGGTAGAGGTTGCGCGTGTGGCGGCCGCGCAGGAAGGCGCGCCAGACCGCGCCGGGCGCGCCGAAGAGCAGGCCGAGCACCATCGCGTAGAGGTTCAGGATCCAGGCGGCGACGAAGCTCGCGCAGCCGCCGCCGATCTCCCACGCGCCGATCTCGGCCTCGCCGACGACGTCCGTCGGGTAGCCGGTCACGAGGTGGTGGAGGTCGTGGAACTCGAGCGCGCGCACGCGTGCGGCGCTGTTCGGGATCGCGAACGGAACGGGGCCGAGTTGCAGCTTGGCCCACTTCGCGGCGTAGCCGCCGTCGTCGCCGAAGGCGTTGTCCTGGAAGTAGCGCGCGCGCGCGTCGCGCAAGGTCTGCGATTCGTCGTAGGCGAGCGTCGTCATCGTCGTTTCCTCGTCGTGCTTTCCGGTTGCGGGCGCAAACCTTCGATCTGGAGCTGCAGTGCCTCGCGCATGCGCTGCGTCGCGTCCTCGCGCGACACGAGCCGCGAGCCGAGCCACGCCTGCACCCAGTAGGCGTAGTGCGCGAAGAGCGCGCTCGCGGCGACGGCGACGGGCAGCTCGCTGCGCAGCTCGCCGCGCGCGCGCGCCGCCGCGACGAAGTCGCCGACCAGCGCGCCGTATTCGCGCGTCAGCGCACCGAGCGCCTCGGGCTCATAGGGCCGGAAGAAGAACTCGCGCAGGATCGCCGCCGAGAGGGCGGGGTCGCGCGCATAGAAGTCGAGGAAGCGGCCGAAGAGCTGCATCAAGGCGTCGACCAGCGGCGTGTCCGCGTCGGTCTCCGCGCGCGCCTCGGCGAAGATGCGGCGCGACTCGTCCTGGAACACCAGGAAGAGCAGGGCGCGCTTGTCGCGCGCATAGAGGAAGAGCGTGCCGGTGGCGACGCCCGCCCGCGCCGCGATCGCGCGCAGCGTCGCGGCGTCGAAGCCGTCGCGCGAGAAGATGGCGCGCGCCGCGCGCTGGATGCGCGTCCACTTGTCGCGCTTGTTGCGCTCGCGCAGCCCGCCGGCGGCGGAACGGGAGGGGAGGGGGACGGACGGCAGGACGCGACTCCTTCCTGAACGCGTTCAAATATGAACGAGTTCATGAATCGTCGCAAGGGCCGCCTCCCCGTCGCGGGGGGTCGTCAGAAGGGTTTCACGATCGCGAGCAGGAACATCAGCGGAATCAGCACCTGCACCAGCGGCTCGGTGACGCGGAAGAAGAGCCAGTGTCGCGCCATGCTGCGCTCGTAGAAGTCGGGATCGCCGGTCCGGCGGATGCGCGCCTTGTTGCCGCCGAGGTGCGAGAGGTGGATGTCGATCGCCTCCATCGGCAGGATCACCAGGATTCCGATCCAGAGCTTCGCCGTGACGAAGCTGATGCGTCCGAGATCGAAGCGGCCGAGCCAGAGCATCAGCCCGGCCGTCACGACGAGGACCGCGAGCGCCACGTGCTCGATCGCGGCGCCCCGATCGAAGCGCTCCATCATCCAGTCGCGCGTCGCGCGCGCGCTCGCATCTTCGGGGTTTCGCAGCACGCGCAGGAACGCGGGCTTCAGGTAGTAGGCGTACGCGACGGCGGTGGTGAACGACCAGAGGCCGGCGGCGATCACGTGGATCGCCTTCACGACCGCGTAGTGGGGCGCCAGAAGCTCTCGCAGTCCGGTCATCGCTACACCTCGGGTGACGAGACTGTATACAGCAGGATCGCCCTTCTCATTTATTGTATCTACTGGTACAGTAGACCGGCATATCGTATACGAAACTCCTCTCCTACGGGACGAGAGGTCACGGCATGGATCAGGCCCAGCGCGCCTACCACGCGATCCGCGACGGGATCGCCGCCGGCCGCTACCCGCCCGGTGCGCGGCTGGTCGAAGAGGCGATCGCGGAGCAGGAGGGCGTTTCGCGAACGCCGGTCCGCCAGGCGCTCCGCCAGCTCGAGCGCGAGGGCGTGGTCGAGATCCTGGCGCGCCGCGGCGCCGCGGTGCGACCCATGTCGCGGCGCGAACTCTCGGACTTGTACGAGGCGCGCGCGCGACTCGAGGCGTTCGCCTGCGAACTCGCCGCCGAGCGCGCCGCGGAAGCGCAGCTCGGCGAACTCGGTCGGGCGGCGGACGCCTTCGAGGCTGCGACCCGGATCTCCGACGACGAGGCGCGGCTCGAGGCGCTCCGCCGCGGCAACGACGACTTCCACCAGCGGATCGCCGAGGCCACGGGAAACGCATTCCTTTCGCTGGTGCTCACTGCGATCCGGGACAACCCGTTGGCGCTGCGATCCCTCCGCAGCTTCGGCCGCGAGGAACTCGGCCGCTCGGCGCTCTTCCACCGCATGATCGCGCGAGCCATCGGCGAGCGTCGCGGCGACCGGGCGGCACGGCTCATGATCGAGCACGTGCTGCAGGCGCGCGATGCGCTGGTCGCGAGCCTGCCGGCCGAGGAAGCCGCGCGCTCCCCGAGCGCGAGCCGTCGCCGAACTCCCGGAGTTTCCGGGATCCGACGCCACGGCATCGACGAGGAAGGCACCCGATGAGTGACGAGATCTCGATCCGCTCCAAGCGCGTACACCACGTCGCGTACGCAACCCGCGACCCCGAGGCGACCTACGAGTTCTACGCCAACAAGCTCGGGATGAAGCTCCTGCGCACCGAGAACCACCGGCAAGGCGACGGCTACTTCCGGCACTTCTTCTTCGACATGGGAGGAGGCGAGTGCCTGGCCTTCTTCGTAGTCAGCAACGTCGGCGAGGATCCCGAGTTCCGCACCGCGATCGCGGTCGGCAACGGGCTCCCGGTCTGGGTGAACCACCTGGCATTCGCACTCGACACGCTCGAGGAACTCGAGCTGATGAAGAAGCGCCTGCGCAATCGAGGCGTCGAGGAAATGACGCAACTCGACCACGGCTGGGCCACCTCGCTCTACCTGGTGGATCCCAACGGCATCATGGTCGAGTTCTGCGTCACGACGGACGCCGAGCACTTCCTGCAGACCGAGCAGGAGGCGCTTCGCCTGCTGCGCCTTCCGCCCGACCAGATCTCGGAGGACACGCGCAAGGAGACGAGCGCCGCCACGCGGGTCTAGGCTGCGCCCTCGCGCCCGTCGGCGGTGGTCAGCGCGGCGCGACGCGTCGGCCCGAGCAGGGCCGGGCCGGCTCCCGGTCGGGGCGAAGCGCCGCCGACCGGGAGCCGAGCGCCGCCGCTGTCAGCCTTCGATCTCGCGGACGAACGCCGCGAGCGGGCTGCGCCCTTCGGGCCGCTCGAGCCCGACGGCGCGGCAGCGGGCGAGGTGCTCGTCGCACAGCACCCGGTAGAGCCGCACGACGCGGGCCGTCGCCGCCGCCGCCTGGTCACGGCCGCCGCCAGTCACCACCGCCAGCGCGGAGAAGAAGAGCGGATCGCCGAGCAGCCCGATCAGCAGCCCCTCCATCTCGGTCAGGTGGTCGGTGAGGGCCGCCTTCTCGTGGGGACGCACGCCGAGCAGGTAGCGGATGTGCCCGGTCCCGTACGCGACGATGCGCGAGACGTCCTGCACGCCGAAGCGCGAGATCGTCTGGTCGGCGTCGTTCGCCGAGACCGCACCGATGTGGCGCAGCAGCACCTGCATCGTCCCGCCGAGCAGGAGGTGCGCGGCCATCGACGCGGTCGGGTAGGTGCCCGAGTCGAGCACGCCCTTGAGCATCTCGCCGAGCGCCGGGTAGTCGCGCCCGAGGCCGGTGCCGCCCGCGATCGCCCGCTTGCGGAACACGTCCGCGAGCTGCGCAGTGTCGAACATCTGGGCGCACAGCCAGCTCTTCAGCTCGACCAGCTCGTGATTGATCCGCCAGACCCACTTCGACGGCACGTCCTCGAGGACGATCGCCATCGACGTCAGATCCGTGTAGAGCTGGGCCAGCGCCCGCTCCACGTCCTCCCCGTGCCCGAGCCGCTCGAGCGCCGCCCACTGCACGGCGCGCGTCGGCACCCAGTGCCGCGACTTCGACTCCTCGTAGAGGGCGGGCGCGTTGTCGCTCCAGACCTCGCTCTTGCGATTGATGGTGTAGCCGAGGTTGGGCAGGCCCGGCGGCTGGAACGCGCCTCGCGGCGCCATCGAGAAGTTGTGTCGGATCTTCTCGGGGATCGCGTCCCAGCCGTAGCTGCCGACGTTGGTGTCGTCGAAGACGAGCCCGCGGTCGGGGTGGGAGGGCGTGCACTTCACCCGCTCCGTCGCGACCTGCATCCACTCGAGCCCGAGAGTCCCGGTGAAGATCGAGACCACTCGATCGATCAGCTCGGGCCCGGTCATCAGCTCTTTCGGTGCGTAGTACGCCATCTCGATTTTCCCCTTAGGCCTGTGCGGCCTGGAGCGCGGCGATCATCTGGTGCTGGAGCTCGAGCAGGGGGCTGCGGTCGCGGCGCTCGGGCAGACCCGCGCGTTCGCAGCGCTGGAAGTACTCGAGGATCTGCTTGCCCTGGAAGGCGCCGACCGCCTCGACCCCGCGCCGGATGTTCTCGGGCTTGGTCCCCTTGCCCCCGAGGACGATCATCGCCTCGAGCTGCTCGGAGTTGAAGAGCCCGGTGAGGAGCTTCTCCGCCTCGTCGAGGAACAGGTTGATCTGCGCCCGGTGCTCCGGCGCGTTGTCCATCAGGTACTTGAGGTGCTGGAGGCCGTACGAGACGTGCCGCGCCTCGTCCTGCATGACGAGCTGGAACATCCGCTGCTCGACCGGCGTCGGCGAGATGAACTCGCTCGAACGGAAGAGCGTCAGGATGAAGCCCTCGCCGAGCACGTGCAGGAACACGCTGCCCTCGCTGTAGCTGTCCGCTTCGAGGATTCCCTTCAGCGCGTGCTCGCTGCGCACGCTCGCCTTGAGCAGGCCGACGCCGTTGGCCAGGGCGCGCTTCCGGAACACCTCGCTGTGTCTCGCTTCGTCGAGGCACTGGCTGGAGATGAAGCCCTTCACCTCCTGGAAGTAGCTGTTCATGTGGTGGCTCCACTTCGCCGGCAGGTCCGTGGCGATCATCTCGACCTCGGACAGCAGCGTGCAGAGCTGACAGAACGCGATCTCCAGCTCGAGCGGGATGTCGTACTTCGCGAGATCCTGCCAGGGAACGTCGGTCGAGACGTTCCACTGCCGGCTCACCGCCTCCTCCCAGTAGCGCTGCACGCGGTAGGCCCAGACGTCGGTCTTGCGGTTGAGCGTGGGGCCGAGGTCGGGCTGGTAGCTGACGGGCAGGATGGCGCCGCGCGGCGTGATGCCCCGGTTGTCGCGGATCACCTCGGGCATCGCGTCGATCGCGTAGGGACCGACCTCGCAGTCGGACACCTCGAGGCCGCGGCGGGGATCCCGCGGACGGACCTCGAAGCGCTCCCGGGCCTGGTCGAGCCAGCCGAGGTCGAGGTTCCCCTTCTTCATGTCGCGCACGCGGAGCGCGAAGTCGGAGTTGTAGGAGTAGTCGTTCGTACCGTAGTAGCTCATCGCCTGGAAACCTCCGGCGGACGTTGTGGCTGGTGCTAGGCCCACTCGATCTCGAGATCGCGGGCGTTGTCGAAGTAGGCCTGGATCGTGGCCATGAACCGGTAGAGCTTGTCGTGGCCCTCCGGATCCTCGTACACGACCTGCATGCGGTCGCCGATGTGCGACAGGCTGTTCAGCGTGTACTGCGGCGCGGGCTGACCGTGCTGCCGGATCGACTCCAGCATCTCGCGCCAGAGTTCCGCGGGCGCCTGCAGCGTGAAGTCGAGCTCCGCCTCCGAGGCGTCGCCGAGTTCGCGCACCTCCGTGCAGTCGTAGACCTCGAAGGTCAACGCGTACAGGTGCGGCGCCTTGCCCAGCACACGCACGCCCATCACGGCGTCGCAGAAGCCGAGCTTCTCGAAGGTCGCCCGGTCGGCGTTCATGCGCCGGGCCAACTCGCGGAAGAAATCGACGGACGGGAACTTCAGTGCCATGGGATCCTCTTCCTGTGTTGCTAGGGGACCGGACTCCACGCACGCACGCCCAGGTAGCCGAGGAACGCGCGGGTGAGTTCTTGCGAGAGCTTCTCGTCGGATCGCGGAACGCCGTAGGCGCCGTAGGCGCCGAAGAGCACCGCTTCCTTCAACACCCCGAGCAGGAGGCGGCAGGCGAAGCGGGTCGCCGTCGCGGGATCGGGGTGACTCATCTCGGCGGCGCGCGGGAGCAGCAGGGCGCTCAGCCGCTCGCACATCGTGTGGACCAGACGCTCGGTTCGCATCCCGACCTCCGGGTCCGTGATGCTGTGTCCGAGGAACTCGCGCAGGATCGCGAAGCGCTCGCGATACATCGCCACGAGGAACGCAATCACCTCCTCGGCGATCTGCGGGATCGACGCGCCCACCCAGCGCGCGGGGTCGAGAGCGGCTTCGACCGTGGCGCTCGCCTCGACGAGGAAGCGCTCCTCGAGGCAGTGCAGGAGGGCGTGCTTGTCGCGGAAGCGCGAGTAGAACGCGCCCACCGAGAACCCGGCGCGGCGCGAGATCTCGGCGACCGAGGCCTCCGCGAAGCTCTTCTCGGCGACGAGCGCCTCGGCGGCGTCGAGGAGACGCTGCTGGGTGGCCGCGCTACGGGCCTGGCGCGGCGGTCGAATCCAGCGAATGCGAGTGTTCATATCACTGATTGCACTCGTTTATTTCAATAATCAGAGTTCGCATTCTATGCTGGGGCCGCAGCCGTCGTCAAGCCCCGCATCGTCCGATCCACCGGAATTACTGAAGGGGGCCCGGCCGTTCTGGCGCCCGCGTCTGCTACACGGGTCGGCGGGCGTGCGCGGGCCTCCGCGCCAAACGCGGCGCGAAGCCGGGCCCGGCACGGAGCAGGAGACTCGTGATCGCTGCGCTCGGAGCGAGCCTCGCGCAGAGCCTCCTGTGAGGGGGGGGCCGGGCCTGCCAGGAGAGTGATCTCCTAGCGGGCCGCGTTCAGCGCGCCCCACTTCTTCCAGAGCGGCATCGGCCCCGTCTCGGGCGTCGTCACCTTCTGGTAGTTGTGGCTCGCGGGGTTGCTGCACACGCCGAGGCTTTCGGCGAGCACCGTCTTGCCGTCCTCCGAGACGCGCCGCCGGCCGCCCCAGAACTCGCACGTGCCGCATCGCTCCTTGGTGTCGGCTGCGATCGCAAAGGCCTCGCTCGAGCCGCCGCCATGGTGCTCGGAGGCCGCGAAGGCGCGCGTCGCGCCCACGCCGAGGCTGCACGCGACCAGACCGAGAAAGGCCGTGACGTTGCGCGGCGACCGCCAGGCGGCGTAGCGGATCGCCGAGCCCTTGGCGAAGTCCTCGACCCAGTCGCCGCCGGTACCGGCCTCGCGGCCCTCGGCCTCGTCCACG
>JALOQG010000299.1 GCA_025453505.1 Myxococcota bacterium
CACGACCAGGAGCCGCCGCCGAGATCCTCCGTGTCCTCGGCCGTGGCGCCGTCGCCTTCGGAGACCGCGGGCGCGATCTCCTCGTCCTCGTCTTCTTCGCCGTCGTACGGGGGATTGTAGGCGCACTGCACCCAGCGTGGCGCCGAGAACTCCAGCAGATAGCTGGTCCCGAAGGCCTGATACGTGAAATCCGTCTCGTTGGCGTTTCCGATCCCGAAGCCGATCTCCGGCTTCGGGATCGCGTCGATCAGCCCCGCTTCGACGAGTTCCGAGAGCGCATCGGGGTACACGGACTCGCGTTCGAAGTAGGTCTCGAGGGCCTCGATGATGCGATGAGCGTTCTGATCACGCGTGCGCGTGTAGTCCCAGCGCGCCCAGCCCGCTCCGATCAAGAGGGGAATCCCGACCAGTCCGGCGGCCACCGCGGCGTGGATCGCGCGGGAGCGCAGGCGCTTCGGGTCGAAGCGTACGCCGATCGCGGCGAGCACGATCAGGGCCGTGCAGAAGACGGCGGCACCGAGCATCCGCTGCTGCGTCACGCGGAAGGGGAGCAGCTCGAGAAACGAGAAGGCGCGCCACGCGAGCGCCGGCGTCGCGATACCCGCGAGGATCAGGACGGCGCCGGAGAACCGGCCCTTGCTCTTGCGCCATGCCCGTACACCGAGGAGGGCCAGCGCGACCCCCGCGAGCTGAGAGGCGATCGTCGTGCCGATCGCCTCGAAGCCGAAGACCTGCACGGCGGGCCAGGGCGAGATCGCGAAGGGCAGCGCGTCGTTGGTGCCCGTCACGTTGCGCTCGATCACCAGCACGAGTGCGATCACCGGCAGGAACCACGCGATCCGCGCCGGCCAGCCGAGGCGGAGCCAGCTCGCGGCGAGCCACGGCGAACCGATCGCGCAACCGATCACCGCCGCGACCGCCAGCATCGTGCCCGACGCACGCCAGTGGAAGAAGTTCCATGCCACCTGCGTCACGCCGACACCGAGGGCGTAGTAGAGGAAGAGCAGCGTCGCGAAGCTGGCGACGAGTGCGGTCACGCGCGCCAGCGCCGACCGCGTGCCGACGAACACAGCGGCGAGGAGCAGGAGCGAGGGCGCTCCGAGAATCGCCATGCCCTTGCCACGCTCTTCGAGCAGCCACTCCCAACTCGTGCCGATCAGCTCCTGCATGGCGAAGCCGCGCGGTGACCACCAGCGCAAGGCCGAGTCGGGCACCTCGGGCCGAGGTCCGAAGCCGTGGTGGATTGCGAATGCGTAGGCGACCGAACCCGCGACCAGAACACCCGGCAGCACGAAACGCGCGAAGCCGGGGCGCTGGGACTCTTCGCTCAAGCCTTCTCCTCACGCGTCACGCGTACGTCGAAGCGGCTCGCGTCGTCGTCCGCTTCGCGCGGCGCGAAGCGGATCTTCGCCTCGACCTCGACGGTGTGTCCGCGCAGCAGGCGCTGGAGGACGTCCTCGATGCCGATGTCGTCGAGCTTCTTCTGGATCTGTGCGGCGATGCGTTCGGTGAGTTCGCGACGCGCGCGGTCCGTTTGCGCTGCGGCGAAGTCGGCCCACTCGCGCGGCACGCTTTCGCCGAACGTCCTGCGCACCATCTCTTCCGTGGTGAAGATCCCCGATACGCCGAGACCGATCGCGCGTCGCAGCAGGTCGGGGACCAGTCCTGCGCTCGAGTTGCGCAGTGATGCAGCCGCCGGCTCGGAGGCCTCGGTGTCCGCGGCCGGGCCGTGCGCCCGGGCTCCGCTCGCGCGCGTCGATCTTCGCTTGCCTCGCGCAGCCGCCATCAGTCCCCATTCCGAACCGGAAGCCCGGCGGATTTCCCGACCCGATCGACGCCCTAGCTGGTAAGGTGGCCGCCGAGGAAGCGACCATGACGAGCGGGTCTTCCCGACAACCCTCTGATCGACCCTCTGATCCGGTTGCCTTCCCGGACGGAGATTCCGCGCGCACCGCGTCTTCGGTCCGCGACATCATGCAGACCAAGATCGTCACGGTGAGTGTGACCGAACGCCTCTCGACCGTCGAGGACATCATGACGCTCGGTCGGGTGCGCCACATGCCGGTGGTACACGGCGGCAAGCTGGTCGGGGTGCTCTCGCATCGCGATCTGTTGCGCGCCTCGCTCTCCGAACTCGGCTCGTTCGGGACCGAGACGCGCCGCGCGTTCCTCCACGTGATCGAGATCGATCAGGTGATGGCGAGACCGCCCATCACGATCGGACCGCGCGCAGCGATCCAGCTGGCCGCGCGCCTGATGGCCGATCATCGGATCGGTTGTCTGCCGGTCGTCGACGGCGACGAGCTGGTGGGACTGATCACCGAGACCGACATCCTGCACTGGGTCGCCGGCGTCGCGCCCGATCGAGCGCCCGAGTAGGTCACGCGCGGCGACCGTGCCGCGCGCCCGAAAGCTCGTCCCAGCGCGCGCGGATCCGCTGCGCGCTGCGATCTGCGAGCGCTGCCGTGGTGATCTGCGGCGGCGCCCCGAGCGAAGTCGGGAACACGCTCATGTCGGCGACGAAGAGACCGCCGACCTCGTGCGACTCGCCCCACGAGTCGACGACCGAGGAACGCGGATCGCCGCCCATGCGGCAGGTCGACTGCGGGTGCGTCGAGGCGATCCCGATCTCGCCCTGGCGTACACCGCGGCGCGTGATCACGGACAGATCGTCGCCGGGTCGCACCACGAGCGGATCGTTCCACCAGGGGACCATCACTTCGCGTGCGCCCGCCGCGAGAAGGATCTCGCAGCAGTGCACGAGTCCTTCGGCGAGTTGGCGCGCATCCTCTCGCTCGAGCGCGTAGCGGATGCGTGGCTTCGACGCCGCGCTTCCCGGCGCGACGCTGCCACTGCTCTGGTCGTGGAGCAGCACCAGCAGACCCGCCATGTGTGCGAAGCCGCGCTGCCAGCGGAAGTGGTCGCGCCCGAAGCCGGGCAGGTTCGCGGCCGTGAGGCCCGGGAAGCCGGCGATCGGCATCAGCACGTAGCCGCGGTGCGGATCGCGTTCGAGGTCGATGAACTCGTCCACGTAGTAGCTCTGCGGAATGCCGCGATACGCGTGCAACGGCTCGTCGAAGAAGCCGGACACCATCACCGAGGGGTGCAGGTGCAGATTGCGGCCGACCTGCCCGCTGCGATTGGCGACGCCGCTCGCGAGCAGCAGGGCGGGCGAGGCGATCGCGCCCGCCGCGAGCACCACCACCGGCGCCTCGACCTCGATCCGCGCGCCCTCGCGTCCCTGCGGATCGACGACCCGACCGTGTACGCCGTGGACGCGCCCGTTCGAGACGCAGATCCGGTCCGCGCGCGCGTTGGCGAAGATGCGCGCGCCGGCGCGGTCGGCGCGCGGCACGTAGGTGACGAGCATCGACTGCTTGGCGTCGTAGGAGCAGCCGAGGATGCAGTAGCCCGCCTTGACGCAGCCTTCGCGATTGTGCTTCGTGACGAAGCCGGACCAGCCGAGCGCCTCGGTGCCGCGCCGGATCACCGCGTTCAGCGAGTTGACTTCGTCGTCGCGGATCTGCTTCACCTTCAAGTGTCGCTCGACGCGCTCGAAGGAGGCGGCCATCGACGACGGCGTGAGATCGGCGACGCCGTGCTCGTCCTGCCACAGGCGCAGGATCGGATCCGGCGTGCGGAACGAATAACAGAGGTTGTGGACGGTCGAGCCGCCGATGCAGCGTCCCTGCAGCACCAGCACCGAGCCGTCCTCGGTCTGGCGCATGCCGGCCTCTTCGAAGAGGCGCGGCAGCATCTCGTCCTCGCGCTGCGTGAACTCCGCCGACGTCCAATGGTGTCCCTGCTCGAGCACGACGACGTCGAGGCCGGCGTCGGCGAGTTCCGCTGCGGCGACCGATCCGCCGGCGCCCGAGCCGATCACGCACACATCGGCGCGCGTGCGCAGGTCGTCGCGGCGCCCCGCCAGCTTCTCGATCATGCGATCACCCGGGGCCTGTGAAGCAGCGGTCCCGCGTAGCCGACCAGCGGCCAGGTCTCGTCCTGGCTCCAGTAGCCGAGCAGCGCGAGATTGCGCAGCGCGAAGAAGCCCATGCGCCGCAGCGCGAGTCCGCTCGTCATCCAACCCCGCAGCGCGGCGTCCTGTCCGGCGGGGTCGAGACCCGTGAAGCGCGAAAGGCGCCGCTCGAAGAGGAACGGACCCCATTCGACGAGGCGCAGCAGCGCCGGGAGCGGGGCGGTGGAAGCGGGATCGAGCCGCGCGCAGAGCGCATCGATCGTCGCGATCGTGCGGAACGCGGCGCCGCTGCCGGCCAGCGCGAGGAAGCCACGGCGCGAGATCGGCGTCATGCGGCGATCCAGCGCCGGATCGCCGCCGGCAGCGCCGCCGGCGCTTCCGGGGGCGCGTGTCGCCAGGGATCGGCGGAGTTGTAGGTGTTCCAGAAGAGCACCGGCGCGCGCGCGCGTCCGTCGCCCAGCCGCGCGACGATCTCGGCCAGGCACTTGGCGGTGTAGGTCTGCTCGAGCGCGAGGCCGGCTCGCGAGGCGCGTGCGGCGGCGTCCTCGCCCGCCGCCGTGGCCGAGCCGTAGCCCGCGCCGAGCTGTGCGTGCGTGATCTCGAACGCGGACGCCTCGACGCGCGTCGCCGGCAGCGACGCATCGTGGCGTCGCAGCAGCGCGAGCGTCGCGTTGGCGAGCCGGGCGAGGCGCTGCGGCCCGGGCGGCAGGATGTCCGTCACGAGCACGCCGACGATGCGCGAGCGCAGACCCGCGAGCTGCGCACCGAGCACGAGTCCCGCCAGCGTCCCGCCGCTGCCGACCGGCACGTAGATCTCGGCGGGCTCCGGCAGGAGACCGGCCTCGACCTGCTCGGCGAGCTCGAAGGCCGCCGACACGAACCCGACGTCGCCGAGTGCGGACGATCCGCCGGTCGGCACCAGCAGCGGTCGCTCGCCGCGCAGCCACGAACGGGCGAGTGCGCGGATCACCTGGAGCGCCGCGCCGAGGACACCGCGGGCGCCGAGGATCTCGGCGCCGAAGGCCTGCATCGCGCGAAGCTGCTCGCGCACGTGATCGGTGACGGGCTGCGGCACGAGCACCAGCGTCGTCGCCAGGCCGAGCTGGCGGGCGAAGATCGCCGTCGCGAGCCCGTGGTGCGTTCCGATGCCGCCCGTCGTGACGAGCCTGCGGCACCGGTCCGCCTGCGCGGCTCCGAGCACGAACTCGAGCTTGCGCGCCTTGTTCCCGCCATACACCGCACTGGTCCGATCGTCGCGCTTCACCCAGAGAACGCCTTCCGGCAGCCCCTCGAGCGCGAGCGGCTCGACGGGCGTCGGAAGCTGCGTGAGGACCGCACGCGGGATCGAACGCAGCGCCGGATGGCGCCGGAACAGCGCGAGCGACTCCGCGTCGCGGGATGCGTCGGGCGCCGGCACGGCGGATGCGATCTGCGAAGCCACGCCGCGGTGTTCGCACGTCACCCGCGTCCCTGCAACTACGAACGATCCAGCAACCAGGTCCCACTTCCCGCGTAGCGAGCCAAAGGCGAGCGGCGAGAATCCATGAGGCCCGATTGACATTTTCCCCGGGGGTCTCGTACTCTCGCACTTCATCGGCCCCGCGGGAGGGAGTATGGCGATCGTCGAGGTGTTGCAGGCAGCCAGTGCGGGCGAACGCCGCCGGCTCCTGCTGCGCAGCCCTGCGACGCTCGAGTCGCTCGGTGAGATCGACGTCGCGACGGCCGACGACGTGCGTGCCGCCGTCGAGGGCGCGCGGAAGGCGCAACCCGCGTGGGCCGAAGCGGGCTTCGACGCACGCGCCCGTCACCTGCGCCGCGCAGTGCGCGTGCTGCTCGCACGGGAGGGCGAGTTCGCCGCGGCGATCGCGCGCGAGACCGGCAAGCCGGAACTCGAGATCCTCTCGGCCGAGATCGTCGCCGCATGCGACGCGCTCGAGTACTACGCCAAGCGCGCGAAGAAGGTGCTCGCCGATCGGACCGTGCCGTTGCACCTGATGAAGTCGAAGAAGCTGCGCCTCGTGCACAAGCCGCTCGGCGTCGTCGGCATCATCACGCCCTGGAACTTCCCGTTCATCCTCGCGCTCAACCCGACGGTGCAGGCGCTCGCCGCCGGCAATGCGGTGGTGCTGAAACCCTCCGAGGCGACACCGATGACGGGTCGGCTCGTCGAGGAGCTGTTTCGCGAGGCGGGCCTGCCCGAAGGTCTCGTCACCTGCGTGCTCGGCGACGGCGAGACCGGCGCCGCGCTCGTCGAAGCGGGCGTCGACAAGATCGCCTTCACCGGCAGCGTGCGGACGGGACGCAAGGTCGCCGAGTCGTGCGGACGCCAGCTGATCCCGTGCACGCTCGAGCTCGGCGGCAAGGACCCGATGATCGTGTGCGCCGACGCCGATCTCGAGCGCGCCGCCGCGGGCGCGGTGTTCGGCGCCTTCGCCAACGCCGGACAGATCTGCGTCTCGACCGAGCGCGTCTACGTGACCGAGCCGATCGCCGACGCGTTCATCCGCAAGGTGGTGGAGAAGACCGCGCAGCTCCGCCAGGGTCCGGAGGGCGAAGCGGACGTCGGGCCGATGATCTGGCCGCCGCAGCTCGAAGTCGTCGAGGCGCACGTCGCCGACGCCGTCGCGCGCGGCGCGCGTGTGCTCGCGGGCGGCCGCCGCAATCCGCGCTGGGCCGGGCTCTACTTCGAGCCGACCGTGCTGGTCGACGTCACGCACGACATGCTGGTGATGCGTGAGGAGAGTTTCGGACCGCTGCTTCCGATCCAGCGCGTGCGCGACGAGGCGGAGGCGCTGCGTCTCGCCAACGACTCGCGCTACGGCCTCAACGCCAACGTATGGACGCGCGACAAGCGCCGGGGCGTCGAGCTGGCGCGCTCGATCGAGTCCGGCTGTGCGGTCGTCAACGACTGCCTGATCACGTACGGAATCCCCGAGTCGCCCTTTGGCGGCGTGAAGGCGAGCGGTATCGGGCGCGTGAACGGCGACCTCGGCCTCAAGGGCTACTGCCAGGTGCAGTCGATCGTGGTGGATCGCTTCGGCGCGAAGTCGGAGCTGCTCTGGTTCCCGTACGGTGCGCGCAAGGCGCGGCTGCTGCGCCGCCTGCTGCGCTTCGTGTGGGGCACACCGCTCGGGCGGTGGCTGTCGTGACTCCCGGGCCCGGAAGCGGACGCGAGGTTCGAGCATGATCGAGACGGTGCTGATCGCAACGGATGGTTCGGAGGCGGCGGCTTCGGCCGAGCGCTACGGCGTCGCGCTTTGCGCCGGGCTCGGCGCGCGCGCGGCCGGTGTCTCGGTGGTGGAGGATCGCTGCACGGGTGGGTTGCGCAGCAGCGCCGTGCCGGTGACGCCGCCGCCGCTCGACGCCGTCGAGGCGTTCCTCGGTGCGCGCGCCGATGCCGCGTGCCGGCAGCTCGGCGA
>JALOQG010000300.1 GCA_025453505.1 Myxococcota bacterium
CACGAAACGCGGATCGAAGAAGTCGAGCAGCGCGGGACCGAACGGCGACTCGGTGCCCGGGATGCCCGGTGCGCCGCCCGAGAAGCCGAGGATCTGCGTGTACGGGAAGCGGTCGCGGAATGCCTCGGTCTCGCTCCACGCGCCGATCGTGTTCAGCCCGGCGCCGTCCATGCGCTCGATCACGGAGTCGGCCCATGCCTCGACGCCGCCGTACTTCCGCTCGACGGTGTCGCGGTACGGACACGTACCGAGCGCCGGCGCCCAGTCGGTGCACCACGAGACGTTGTTGATGCCGGCCGAGAAGAAGGGATGGCCCTCGGGCGTGACGAGCCACCACACGCCGTCGACCTGCTCGACGCGGAAGCGTCCGGTCGCGGCGAGCTGTACGCCGGTCCAGCCGTAGTGGGCGTCGAGATCGGAGAACCAGCAGGAGCGCGGGCCCGCACCGATCGCGAGTCCCATGGCGACGAAGAGCGGCAGCAGGCGGAGCGTGAGAGGGCGCATGCGAACCACCCTACGCGAAGCGTCTCGCGCCGACAATCCGGATCCGCGTACGCGCAGGTCCGCGCCGTCAGCCCTTGCGGGTCGGCGCCCAGCCTCGCTCGTGCGGCGCGAAGAAGTGGACACGCAGCTGCATGCGCGTGTGCAGCCAGACGCCGCCGATCTTCGCGTACGAATCGTCTTCGGTGCCGGCCATCCACATCGCCGCGCCGTCGTTCGACGTGCACGGCGCGAGCAGCTCCCAGTGCGCGGTCGCGCGATCGCCGTCGAGCGCGATGCGCGGGCTGACGAAGTAGTGGCGCGAGAACGAGAGCGTCGGCTCGGCCATGCGCGCGCGGATCGCGTCGCGGCCTGCGCAGACGCCGAGCGCGCCGCCGTCCCACACGGCGTCTTCGGCGAAGAGCGCTGCGATCGCTGCGGCGATCGGCGCGATCTCGGCGGGCGGCTTCGCGCCGCCGCGGCCGTAGCGCGAATCGACGAGATCCGCGTAGCGCGCCTTCAGCGCGCGGATCGCCTCGATCGCTTCGAGCGCCTCGACCCGTGCGGCCAGCGCCGAATCCCGATTCGTCCAGGTCACGGCTTTCTCCGCTCGGCGACCGGCGTATGCTACGCCGCGATGTCCCGCTTCGCCCCCGATCCGAAGTCGCTGCGCGCGCATCCGGTGCCCGCGTGGTTCGAGGACGCCAAGTTCGGGATCTTCGTGCACTGGAGTCTCTCGTGCGTGCCCGCGTTCGCGCCGCGCTCGGGTTCGCTGACGCAGCTCTTCGAGACGCGCCTGCACGAGATCCAGAAGTACTCGCCGTACTCCGAGTGGTACTGGAACGCGATGCGCATTCCGGGCTCTCCCGTGGCGGAGCACCACGCGCGGGTCTGGGGCAACGCGCCGTATCAGTCGTTCCGCGAGCCCTTCGAACGCATGCTCACGTCACCAAGCACCACGACGGCTATTGCCTGTGGCCCGCGTCCGAGCGGAATCCGCACCAGGAGCGCTGGTCCTCGCAGCGCGACGTCGTCGGCGATCTCGCTTCCGCCGTGCGCGGCCGCGGGATGCGCTTCGGCGTCTACTACTCGGGCGGCCTCGACTGGACCTTCGAGCCGCACCCGATCGTCGGCCTCGCGGACGGACTCGCCGCGGTGCCGCTCGACCCCGCGTACGAACGCTACGTCGACGCGCACTACCGCGAGCTGATCGCGCGCTACGAGCCGAGCGTGCTGTGGAACGACATCTCGTATCCGCCGCACGGGGGCGCGCTGTGGCGCCTCTTCGCCGACTACTACGACGCCGTGCCGGAAGGCGTCGTCAACGACCGCTTCCTGCCGGCGCCCGCGTGGATCGCACGCACGCTGCGCGTGCGTCCGGTCGCGCGCCTCGTCGACGCGCTCGTGCAGCGCCAGACGCGCCGCCCCGGGTACGTCTTCGCGCCGCCGCCCCCGCCGCACGCCGACTTCCGCACGCCCGAGTACGCGCGCTTCGCCGCCGCCACGTCGTACAAATGGGAGGCGACGCGCGGCATCGCGCACTCGTTCGGCTTCAACGACAACGAGGACGAGGCCAACCTGATCGATCCCGACGAGCTGGTGCGCAGCTTCGTCGACACGGTCGCGAAGAACGGCAACCTGCTGCTCAACGTCGGTCCGACGCGCGGCGGTGTGATCCACCCGCGCGAAGCGTCGCGGCTCGAAGCGCTGGGCCGCTGGCTCGCCGTCAACGGCGAGGCGATCTACGCGACGCGTTCGTGGCAGCGGTCCGAAACGACGACGCGCGAAGGCATCGACGTGCGCTTCACGCGCAAGGGCGACGCGGTGTACGCGATCCTGCTCGCGACGCCGAAGCCCGGCGACGTGCGCATCCGCGATCTGCGCGCCCGCACCGACGCGGTCGCGCTGCTCGGCCACGGCCCGCTGCGCGCGCGGCAGGAAGGATCGGATCTCGTCGTCGCGTGGCCCGCGGGACTCGCCTCGTCGGCGGCCCATGCGCTTCGCTTGCAGGAGGCAATGGCGTAGAGGCGCTCATTGCACTGCGATGAACGCCGGATGGCGCCGGCATCAGGGCGCGCGATGCTCGGGGTGTGAGCCGTCTGCTCGTCGTCTCGAACCGCTTGCCGGTCACGCTGCGCGCGGGAGAGAACGGACCGGAGCTGGCGCCGAGCGCCGGCGGCGTCGCGACCGGACTGCTCGCGCCGCACGAGAAGGGCGACGGCCGCTGGATCGGCTGGCCCGGCCCGCTCTGGGATCTCGACGCGGCGGCGCGCGACTCCGTCGTGCGTCAGTGCGATGCGCTGCGGCTGGTTCCCGTGGATCTCAGCGCCGAAGACGTGAAGCGCTACTACGAGGGCTACTCGAACGGCGTGCTGTGGCCGCTCTTCCACTACATGTCGTGGCAGATCCCGCTCGACGTGCCGGACTTCGACGCATACGAGGCGGTGAACCGGCGCTTCGCGGACGCGATCGTCGCGGCGTACGAGCCGGGCGACACGATCTGGGTGCACGACTACCAGCTCCTGATGCTGCCGGGCCTGCTGCGCGAGCGAGTGCCCGAGGCGCGCATCGGCTTCTTCCTCCACATCCCGTTCCCGTCGTCGGAGTTGTTCCGCTCGCTGCCGAACCGCGAGGCGATCCTCGAGGGCATGCTCGGCGCCGATCTCGTCGGCTTCCACACGGCGGCCTATGCGCGCCACTTCGCGTCGAGCGTGCTGCGCCTGCTCGGCGTCGCTTCCGCCGTGGACCGGATCCACCACCGCGGCCGCGAGATCCGCCTCGGCGTGTTCCCGATGGGCGTCGACGCGAAGTCGTTCGCCGCGACGGCGGCGCTGCCGTCGGTGGAAGACGCTGCCGAGGCGCTGCGCGGCGACGGCTCGGTGCGGCTGCTCGTCGGCATCGACCGGCTCGACTACACGAAAGGCATTCCGCGCCGGCTGCTCGCCTACGAGCGTCTGCTCACCGATCACGCGGAGCTGCGCGAGCGCGTACGCTTCGTGCAGATCGCGGTGCCGTCGCGCGAAGACGTCGGCGCCTACCAGGAGTTTCGCGCGCAGGCCGAGCAGCTCGTCGGCCGCATCAACGGCCACTTCGGCACGCCGAGCTGGGTGCCCGTGAACTGGATCCACCGCGGGCTCGAGCGCGAGGAGGTCGTCGCGCTCTACCGCGCCGCCGACGTGATGGTGGTGACGCCGCTGCGCGACGGCATGAACCTCGTGGCGAAGGAGTTCGTGGCGTCGCGTGTGGACGAGGACGGGGTGCTGGTGTTGAGCGAGTTCGCCGGCGTCGCGTCCGAGCTGGCCGAGGTGCTCGACGTCAACCCCTACGACGTCGCCGCGACGGCCGTCGCCTATCACCGCGCGCTGACGCTCGGCGCCGAAGAACGGCACGAGCGCATGCGCGCGCTGCGGCGCCGCGTGTTCCGCTACGACGTGCACCGCTGGGTGCGCGACTTCCTCGCGGCGCTCGACGACGCGGCGGCCGCGGCCGCGCCCGAGTCGACCGCCGCGACGCCGCCCGCGCGCCTGCGCGAAGTCGCCGCGGAGCTGCGCGCGGGGCCGCTCGTCCTGCTCCTCGACTACGACGGCACGCTGGTGCCGTTCTCCGAGACGCCCGCGCTGGCGACGCCGGATGCCGCGCTGCTGCGCACGCTCGCGGCGCTCGCCGCGTGCGATCGCTTCGAGGTGCACGTCGTGAGCGGCCGCGCGCCCGAGGTGCTGCAGCGCTGGCTCGGCGAGCTGCCGATCGCGCTGCACGCGGAGCACGGGCTCTGGTCGCGCTCGTCGCCCGACGCCGAGTGGTGTGCGCGCGAGATCGGCGACCTCGGCTGGCGCGAGTCCGTGATCCGCATCCTCGAGGAGTTCGCGGCGCGCACGCCCGGCGCGCTGGTGGAGGAGAAGACGGCCTCGGTCGCGTGGCACTGGCGGGCGGCCGATCTCGACTTCGGCGCGCGCCAGGCCAAGGAACTGCAGGTGCATCTGTCCGAGGTGTTGACGAACCTCCCGGTCGAGATCCTCCCCGGCAATCGCGTGATCGAGGTGCGGCCGCACGGCGTCCACAAGGGGCGCATCGCGAACGAGGTGTGCGCGGACCTGCCGCTGGACACGCGCGTCGTGGCGATCGGCGACGACCGCACCGACGAGGATCTCTTCGCCGCGCTCCCGCAAGATGCGATCAGCCTGCACGTCGGGCCCGATCCGAGCCGCGCGCGCTACCGCCTCGCGGACGTCGCGGCGGCGCGCCGCTTCCTCGGCTGGCTGATCGGCGAAGAGGGCTAGTCCACCGCCTCCGCGAAGAGCCGCAGCGTGTCCTTGTCGCGCGCCGTCACCATCAGCGTCGTGACCGGACTCTTCTTCCAGACTTCGAGCCGCTCGCGGATGCGTGCGGGCGGGCCGATCAGCGCGGTCTCGTCGGCCATCTCGTCGGGCACGGCGGCGAACGCCTCCTGACGGCGGCCGGCGAGGAAGAGCTCCTGCACGCGGTCGGCCTCCTTGCCCCAGCCGAGCCGGCGCGCGAGGTCGAGATGGAAATTCTTGTCCTTGGCGCCCATGCCGCCGAGGTAGAAACCGAGCGACATCTTGACGAAGTTCAGCCCCGCCTGGACGTCGTCGTTCACGATCGTCGTGACCGTGCAGGCGACCTCGAAGCCGGGCTTCACCTTCGCCAGCGCCTCGTCGTAGATCTGCGTCCGGTACGGCGAGAAGAAGATCGGGAGCCAGCCGTCGGCGATCTCCAGCGTCTGCGCGACGTTCTTGGGTCCCTCGGCCCCGATGTACACCGGGATGTAGGGGCGCAGCGGCTTGTTGATCAGCTTCAGCGGCTTGCCGAGACCGGCGCCGCCCTGCAGCGGCAGGTCGTAGTGGCGGCCGTGGAACTCGACGGGCTGCTCGCGCGCGATCATGGCGCGGAAGAGCTGCACCCACTCGCGCGTGCGTTCGAGCGGACGCGGGAAGGGCTGGCCGTACCAGCCTTCGACGACCTGCGGACCCGAG
>JALOQG010000030.1 GCA_025453505.1 Myxococcota bacterium
GAGTCCGCCGGATCCGGAGTTGCCGAGATGCGTGAGGCCGGGATGCCCGTCGTGCCCGTCGCCGCTGCCGATGAATCCGAGCCGGTAGCCGCGACCGAGCACGTCGCGCGCGAAGTGGCCGTCGACGGGCGCGTAGATCTTGCGCGGCGTGTCCTGCGCCTCGCTGCTGCCGTGGACCGAGACGATCTCGACCAGCGTCTCGAGCGCCGGATCGGGCGGGATCGACCAGTCCACCGCGATGGGTCCGCCCGCACCGTGGTGCGCGAAGGTGAGCGCGCGCTCGCCGCGCAGCGCATCCCAGAGCTGGAGCGGCGACTCGCGCGCGGGATCGGCCGACGAGACGACCGCCCCGCTGCGATCGAAGTAGAGCACGTGACGGTGCCCGTAGATCCAGCTCGTCCATTCGAAGCCGAGCAGCGTGACGAAGCGACCCGGCGCGTGGAACGCATCGACCTGCGCGCGAATCTCGTTCCACTTCTCGGTCGAGCCCGCGAGCACGTCGCGGCCGACGTGGTCGTGATCCGTGAGCGCCGCGACGTCGAGACCCGCGACGTCGCGCGCGAAGCGGAAGTAGTCCTCCGCGTTGCCGCTGCCGTCGGAGAGGTTCGAGTGCCCGTGCAGGTCGCCCCACAGCACGCGCGGCGTCTCGGGCAACACGAGCAGCGGGTTGCTCTCCGCCACCTGTCCGCCGAGCCCGCGTACGCGCACGCGCCAGATGCCGGAACTCGCCACGCGCGCCTCGAGTTCGGCGCGACCGTCGCGCAGCGTGAGGGCGCGCGCGGTCTCGAGTCCGGCGTCCGGGTCCACCTCGAGCGCGAGCTTCACGCGCGACCAGTTGGCGCGTGCGTCGAGCGCGGCGACGTGCAGGCGCACCGTCTCGCCGACGCGCGCCGTGCTCGGACCCACGATCGAGAGCTGCCTCGGCGCCGCCGCCGCGACGTCTACGATCGGCGATTCGTGCACCAGGCCGCGCACGCCGTCTCCGTCGCCGTCGACCTGCAGCCACATCCGATCGCCGCGTTCGGCGAACGCGTCCACCTGCGCGAGATGCTCGCCTGCGCCGTAGGTGATCTGCACGCGTTCGCCGGGTCGCAACCCGCGCCCGCGCACGTCGATCGCGACGCCGCCCACCTCGACGCTGAAACCGGTCGCCTTCTCGTCGCGAAGCGCCAGCTCCACGCCTTCCGCACGCGTCGAAGCGGTGACCCAGCCGGGCTTGTTCGGAAACGTGCTCTGCGCCGGCGTCCAGAACCACCATTTCTTGTTCTCGAGCAGGATCGATCCGCCGGGCGCGATGCCGAGCGGCCCGGCTTCGTACACCATCGAGAGTCGATGGACGCCCTCGGCGACGACCTGCGCGCGCGGCCCGGGCTCGAACCACGCGCGGCCGCCGCCGTCGGCGGGCGACCGCACGGCGGCGAGTTCGCGGCGCACTTCCTCGACCATGGGCCGCTTCGCGGTCGGCGGAAAGGCTTCGCGCGGCGCGGACGCTTCGAGCGGCGCCGGCGTGGGCGGCTCGGGATCCAACGGAGCCGGCCCGTCGCACGCGACCAGCAGCGCCAGCATCCCTGCGCTCGCGGCCGCGCGCATCACGGTCGCAACTGCATCAAAGGGGCGCCGCTCCTCCAGACACGTCGAGGTCATCCTAGCCCGGCCGGCTATGCTCGGCGCCCGCCGTGCCGAATCCGAGCCCCCGTGCACCGTCGACCGCCGTCTCCCTCGCGATCTGTCTCGCTGCTGCGTTCTCCGCCGGATGCGACCGCCCGCCGGCACAGCCCGTCGCGCGGCCGAACTTCCTGGTGCTCTCGCTCGACACGACGCGCGCCGACCGGCTCGGCATCTACGGCTACGACCGGCCCACCTCGCCCCATCTCGACCGGCTGGCGCGCGATGGCGCCTGGTACGAACGCGCCCACACGACGGCGACCTGGACGCTGCCGTCGCACGCCTCGCTCTTCACCGGCAAGTTCCCGACCAGTCACGGCGCCCGCTACGACGCGGAAGGCCCGCTCGTGCTCGGTGAGGAGATCGAGGGTCCCGACGCGTTCAAGCAGATCCGCGCGCGCGGGCTCGGCGCAGGCGAGTCGACGCTCGCGGAGCGCCTGCGCGACGCGGGCTGGCGTACCGGCGGCGTCGTCGCGGGCCCGTGGATGAAGGCGGTCTTCGGCCTCGCGCGCGGCTTCGACGACTGGGACGATCGCGACATCTCTTCGGTCAACGGACGGCCGGCGAGGGCCGTCACCGACGCCGCGATCGCGTGGCTCGACGCCGATCGCGAGCGCCCGTTCCTGCTCTTCCTCAACTACTTCGACGCGCACTCGCCCTTCTACCCGCCGCGGCGATTCGTCGAAGAGGTCGTACCCGAAGCCGAGCGGCCGAAGGGCGAGGCGAAGACGCTCACCGAGATCTCCGGACTCTACGACGCCGAGATCCGCGCCATGGACTTCCACATCGGGCGACTGCTCGATCACCTGCGCGCGACCGGACGCTACGACTCGACGTGGATCGTCGCAGTCGCGGACCACGGCGAGCTGCTCGGCGAGCAGAACGAGATCGGCCACGGCGCGTCGCTCTTCGAGCCGGAGCTGCGGATTCCTTTCCTCGTGAAGCCGTTGCCTGGCGAAGAGCCGCGCGGCGCGCGCAGCGAGCCGGTCCAGATTTCCGACGTCTTTCCGATGCTGCTCTCGCGCGCGGGCCTTCCGGTTCCGGAGTCGACGCAGTCCGCGTTTCCGCCGCCGCCCGATCGGCCCGTCTTCGCCGAAGTGAATCCGCTTCCGAAGTTCGGCGGCCGCGGCGACTGGCGCGCGGTCGTGCACGGCGACTGGAAGTATCTCGAGAGCGGCAAGGGCGATCGCCTGCTCTTCGATCTCGCGAAGGATCCCGGCGAGACCACCAACGTGGCGGATCGCCATCCCGAGGTGAAGGAGCGGCTGCGCGCGCTGCTCGGTACGTGGATGGCGTCCCTGCCGCCGCCGGCGCCGGCACCGATCGCGACGGATCGCGCGACGGAAGTGGACGCCGCGACGCGCGAAGCGCTCGAGAGCCTCGGCTATCTCGACGGCGGCGACACGCCGGGCCCTGCGCCGGGCGCGCCCTCTCCTGCTCCGACGCCCTGATCGAGCGCGAAGCGGCCGGCGCCGTCGATCTCGATCGCGCGCGCCGACGCATCGATGCGGAAGCGCGCGCCGACGGACCCCGCCGCGAAGTGCGCCGGCACCTGGACGCGCGCGCGCTTCTCGCCGTCGATCTGGAGCGCTCCCGTCGCGCCGTCCGCATCCGCGAAGAGCAGCAGCACGGAGCCGCCGCCGGGGCGCCGCTCGCACCACTCGAGCGCCTTCTCGACCGCGTCGAGGCGCTCGATGCACTGCTCGAGCAGCAGCGCGCCCGGTGCACGCCAGCGTTCGTCGGCGCGGATCGGACCGATCGCGGCCGCGGCGCCGGCGAGTCCGTGCTCGTTGACGCCGGCGAGCGCGAACACGAGCCCCGGTCGCGTGACGGTCAGATTCGCGTAGCCACCCTCGGCGCGCGTGGTGCGGACGATCCAGCCCGTGAGCGGCGCGACTTCGGCGCGCAGCTCGATCGCGCCCGATTCCCGCGCGACGCGCAGCCCGGCGAGCCCTGCAATCTCACTGGCGGCGAGCGCGACGAGCGCGTCGCGCGGCGCAGCGGCTCCGCTCGCGAGACCCGAGACGCGCTCGTCGAGGTGCGGGAAGTAGCGCGCGAGGTCGCGCACGAGCAGCGGATCGGGTCGCGCATGGGCGAGCGCACCGAGATCGGCGCGGATCTCGTCGCGGCAGGCGCGGCCCTGGTCGAAGCCGAGGTCGCGCGGCGCGCCTTCGCAGCGGATCGAGGATGCTCGCATCGGATCAGCGCGCCGCCGGGAACTCGACCCATTGCGCGAGGACTTCGTTGAGCGCGCCCGTGCGGTAGCCCTCGAGATCGAGCGACACGTAGCGGAATCCGAGCGGCTTGAGCGCCGCGACCATCGCGCGCGCCATCGCGGGATCGAGCGCGCGCGGCAGCTCGGACGGTTCGATCTCGACGCGCGCGACCTCGCCGTGGTGGCGCAGCCGGAGCTGGCGGAAGCCGAGCGAGCGCAGCCGCTCCTCGCCGAGTTCGACCTGGCGCAGGCGCTCGGGCGTGACCTCGGTGCCGTACGGGAGACGCGACGAGAGACACGCCGACGCCGGCAGATCCGCCGTCGGGATCGCGAGCGCGCGCGAAAGGCTGCGGATCTCCGCCTTCGAGAGCCCGACGTCGAGGAACGGCGAGAGCACGCCGCGTTCGCCGGCGGCGCGGTGCCCGGGCCGGAAGTCGCCGGTGTCGTCGGTGTTGACGCCGTACGCGACGGCGTCGAAGCCGAGTTCGTCGCGCAGCTTGCCGAGCACTTCGAAGAGTTCGGACTTGCAGTGGTAACAGCGGTCGGGATTGTTGGCGCGGTACGCCGCGCTCTGCATCTCGTGCGTGTCGACGAAACGGTGCGCGAGGCCGAAGCGCGCGACGACCTCCTCGGCGATGCGCCGGTGGCTGTCGGGATACGAAGGAGAGAGAGCGGTCACCGCGAGCGCGCCGTCGCCCAGTGCGGAGTGCGCCGCGACCGCGAGATAGCTCGAATCGACGCCGCCCGAGAACGCGACGACGACGCGGCCGGCCGCGCGCAGTCGGTCGTGGAGGGCGGCTTCTTTGGGGTGCATCGAACCAGAGTACGAGTGGCCTCCGGGGCGGTCAACCAACGCCGCGGAGGGCTATGCTGCGCCGCGCAGGAGGGGGGGAAGCATGGCGAAGCTGCGGGTCGGACTCGTATTCGGAGGGCGATCGGTCGAGCACGAGGTCTCCGTCTCGTCGGCCGCGTCGATCCTGCGCAACCTCGATCCCTCGCGTTACGAAGTCTGGCCGCTCGCGATCGGACACGACGGCAGCTGGCGCCTCGGCGATCCCGGCACGTCGCTCGAGGGCACGATGCAGCGCGGCACCGGCGTCGTGCTGCCGCCGACGCCCGACGCGAACGCGCTGCGGCCGCTCGCGGGCGGCGCTCCGATCGCGCTCGACGTGCTCTTCCCGATCGTGCACGGCCACGGCGGCGAGGACGGCGCGCTGCAGGGACTGCTCGAACTCGCCGGTCTGCCGTACGTCGGATCGGGCATCGCGGGCTCGGCGATCCAGATGGACAAGGAAATCGCCAAGCGGCTGCTCGCCGCGGCCGGCATCCCCGTGACGCCGTGGCGCGCGCTGACTTCCTTCGAGTTCGCGAACGATCCCAAGCGCCTCGCGATGGACATCGTCGACGAGCTCGGGTTGCCGGTCTTCGTCAAGCCCGCGAACTCGGGTTCGTCGGTCGGGATCCAGAAGATCGAGGACGTGCACGCACTGCCGCGCGCGCTCGCCGAGGCGAGCCGCTACGACACGAAGCTGCTCGTCGAGCGCGGCATCTCCGCGCGCGAGATCGAGGTCGCGGTGCTCGGCAACGACGAGCCCGAGGCATCGGTGCCCGGCGAGATCCGCCCGCGTCGCGACTGGTACGACTACGAGGCGAAGTACGTGGACGAGAGCACCGAGCTGCTCGTGCCCGCGCCGATCTCGGAAGAAGAGAGCGAGCGCGTGCGCGATCTAGCGGTGCGCGCCTATCGCACCCTCGAAGGCGCCGGGCTCGGCCGCGTGGACTTCCTGATGGATCGCGAGACGGGCGCCTTCTACCTGAACGAGATCAACAGCCTGCCGGGCTTCACCGAAGTGTCGATGTACCCGCGTCTGTGGGAAGCCAGCGGCCTGCCCTATCCGCAGCTCCTCGATCGCCTGATCGAGCTCGCGCTCGAACGCCATCGCAAGCGCGCCGCGCTGCAGACGACCTTCCAGAAGCGCGCGTGACCCGAGCGCGGGTCAGCGCGGCCGCTGCCCGCGCCGTTCGAGGATCGGCGTCGCCCACTGCTGCACCGACGGATCGCCGGGACTCGCCGCGATGGCGCGATGCGCGTAGATCTGCGCGCGCGACGGATCGCCGCGCTGCACGCTCCACTGCGCCTCGCGCAACATCCGCATCGCGACGGCGCGCGGCGAATCCGGCGCGACGAACGCGCTCGCGGTCGCCGACGGGTGCTCCGCCTGCGCGCGCAGCAGCAGACGCATGTTGTCGGGCATGCCACGCCGCCAGTCGGCGGGCGAAGAGCGATAGGCGCTGAACTCGAGGGCCGAGCGGTCCCAGGTACTGACCGGCCCGTCGCCGACGACTGCGAGGATCTGCTCGCGACTCGCGATCCACTTGCCGAGCAGCGACTCCGGCCCGTCGATCGAAAGCGGCCGCAGCGCGTCCGTGAGGCCGAGCGCCGCGAAGCCCGCGACGTCCAGACCCACGCGGCCCGCGATCGGCGCGCGTGATCCCACCAGGATCACGGACTCGGGCAGGTCGAAGAACACCTCGACCTCCGGAAAGCTCGTCACGAAAGTGCGTTGGATGATCTCGAAATCCGACGGCAGCATGTGCGTCGAGATCCACTGCACGAAGAGTCCGCCGTCGGTGAGCCGCTGCTGTGCGAGCTCGTAGAACTCGCGCGAGAGCTGTCGCGAGTTGCCCGAGTAGTCCATCGCCTGCTTGCCGTCCGAGACGATCAGGTCGAAACGGTCGGTCGTGCGCAGCAGGAAGTGCAGGATGTCGTCGATGACGAGAGCGACGCGCGGATCTGCGAGGGACCGGCTCTGCGGAAAGAAGCGGCTGCCCTCCTCCACCGCGTCGCTGATCTCCACCACCGTGAGCGACTCGAGGCCGCGATGCGCCGCGAGCGCCTCGACGGTGGACGCCGACGCCAGGCCGACGACGAGCGCGCGGCGCAGGTCCGCGTCGATCGCGAAGGGCAGATGCGCCAGCAGGATCTGCTTCAGATACACCGGATAGTGGGAAGGACTCGATACGCCGACGAGCGCGCCGTCGATCGTCATGCCGAGCGCATCCGGTCGCTTGGGATCGCGCCACACCTGCACGGTCGCGAGATCGGTCTCGCGTTCGAAGAGCTTCTCGGAGCGCGGCCCGACGAAGCCCGATCCTTCGAAGCCGAGCTGCGCGGGCGCAGCCACGACGAGCGCAGCCGCGGCGGCGAGCGCACCGGCCGCGGTGCCGATGCGTCGCGACGCCGGCCACGCGAACGCGCTCGCCGCGACGCCGAGCGCGAGATTGATCGCGGCGATCGCGCGCGTGCCGCCGACCGTGCCGAGCAGCGGCAGCGTCAGCACGGCGGCGGAAATCGAGCCGAAGATGCTGCCGAGGTTCGAGAGCAGCGCGGCGCGCCCGACCGGCGCGCTCACCGCGCCGCCGCGCCGCAGCAGCACGAGGCTCGCGATCGGGAACGAGAGGCCCATCAAGAGCGCGGGCGGGAGCATGATCGCGATCGCGACGCCGGCCTGCAGCGCCAGCCGCCGCCACCACGCCATGCCGTAGATCGACTCGTAGAAGATGCTGACGTGCCGTTCGAGGCCTTCGTTGCCGAGCAGCACCGCGAGCACGCCGATCGCGACGAGCGCCAGTACGCCGATCCCGAGCTGCGTCGCCGCGAGGATCGACTCGATCGACCAGCGCCGCATGGCGCGATGGAAGGCGAGCGAGCCGAACCCGAGCCCGAACAAGAAGATCGTCAGCATCAGCGTCACCGCGTAGGTACTGCCGCCGAACAGGTAGTGCAGCGCGCGGAACCACAGGATCTCGTAGCTGAGGGTCGCGAAGCCCGAGAGCACGAGGACGCCCGTCGCGAGCCAGACCGGAAGCCGCGTCGGCACCGGCGGCAGCGCCGGGGTGGGCGCCGCCGCGCGCGCGTGCGGCGGCAGCCAGCGACCCGCGAGGAGCGATACGCCGGCGACTGCGACATTGATCCCCGCCCCCACGAGCACGCTGCGTGCGATGCCGAGCTGCTCCAGCAGCACGAGGCCGGCGAAGAGGGCGCCGAAGGACGCGCCGAGCGTGTTCACGCCGTAGAGACGGCCCAGCAGGCGATCGGCCGACTCGCGCGACTCGATCAGCACCGTGCACAGCGCCGGAAAGGTCGCGCCCATCAGGATGCTCGGGATCGCCAGCACCGCGAACACCAGCAGCAGGCGCGCGAGCGCGAGCGGCCAGCCGGTGCTCGCGAACTCCGGGAGCCCGACGACGATGTCGGGTACGGCGCGCAGCGCGAAGGTCACGCCGAGCGCGGAGAGCGCGATGCCGACCTCGAGCGCCGCGTAGAGCCAGAGCGGCCGGCGGATGCGACGCAGCAAGCGGTGGTGCAGCCAGGCGCCGAGCCCCATGCCGCCGAGGAAGGCCGCGACGACCGCCGAGACGGCCAGCGTCGTAGTGCCGAACGAGAGCGCGAGCGTGCGGGTCCAGGCGATCTGATAGATCAGCGCGGCGGCACCCGAGGAGAACGCGCAGAGCTGCAGGACGGCGTCGCCGAGTCGATTCGTGGTTCGCGCCGCGCTCAAACAGCTCTCCGCCAGGCACTGGTGGGCCCGCAACCGTAGGCGACCGTGCGGACCCTCGCCTCAGACCGCTCGAGCTGGAGAAGGAGCATCGGAGGGAGTGAACGAGAAAGGGGCGGTCACCTTGCGATGACCGCCCCCGAACTCGACTCGCGTAGCCTCAGGCTACTTGCGAGCGCGGCTCCGACCGAAGGCCACGAGGCCCGCGATGCCCGAGCCGAGGAGCACGAGCGTGCCCGGCTCCGGCACGAAGTGCAGGTTGAAGAAGCCGAAGGCCGGGACCACTGCGAAGGCACCGATGTTCGTGCTGATGAAGATCGGCGTCACGAGCGAGACGCTGCCCGAGGGAGCGCCCGTGTTCGAGAGCGGCGACACGCCGCCCATCGCCGTGATCGTGCCGATCGCCACCGTGCCCGTGGTCCACGGAGCGCCGACGACGGTCAGGTTGACGGCGCCCATGACGCTCACCGCGCCACCCACGCCGACGACGTTCAGCGGCACGGACAGGTTCGAGATGTTGTAGGTCGAACCGCACGCCGCATACAGACACACCTTCGCGATACCGTTGATCGGCATCTGGCCACCGAATCCAGCGCCGCCCGAGCCAGCGAACGAGCCAGCGCCGTTCGTCGCGTCGACCGCGATGCCCGCGATCGGGAACACGGCCGGGTCGGTCACCGCGAGGGCGAAACCGGTCAGCGTGAATGCGCCGCCCGGAACCTGGAGGCCGGTCAGGTGGCCCGCGCCGCCCGAACCGTTGACGACTGCCGTGCCCGCACCGGGGATCACGACGGGGGCGAGGGTCGCGATCTGGACCGCGAGACCGCCCGTGAAGCCCAGGTTCACTGCCTGAGCCTGGCCGGCGATGCCCATCGCCAGGAAACCAGCTGCCAACACACCCAACAACTTGCGCATGTAAATCTCCTATTCCGACAAAAACTCGCTGAAGTCTCGGTCCCTCAGCCTGACCAGCCTGGCCCTGCGCACGGCACCCACCGCACTTTTATCCAGGCCAGCCGAGCGCCATCTATCGCAAGCTGGGTGCCAACTCTCCCACCCCTCGCAGAATCCCTCTAAGTGCCTGATCCCGATGGATTTCCGAACTCGCTCGCCGCGGCCGTGCGATGCCCTGGCACGCAACCCGGAGGAAGCCGTTTTCCTCGATGACGGAAAAGTTCCTCCGCCAGAAACGAGAAAGCGGCCACCCCGTACGGGGTGACCGCTGCTCGAGAGACTCGGTCCTGCGCCCTACTTGCGAGCGCGGCTCCGGCCGACGGCCACGAGGCCCGCGATGCCCGAGCCGAGGAGCACGAGCGTGCCCGGCTCCGGCACGAAGTGCAGGTTCAGGATCGCGAAGGCCGGGACCACTGCGAAGGCACCGATGTTCGTGCTGATGAAGATCGGCGTGACGAGGGTCAGGTTGCCCGACGGAGCGCCCGTGTTGGAGAGCGGGCTCACGCCGCCCATCTGGGTCAGCGTACCGATCGCTGCCGTGCCGGTCGTCCACGGAGCGCCGATGACCGTCAGGTTCACCGCGCCCATGACCGTCACCTGGCCGCCCTGGCCGACCACCGTCAGCGGAACCTCGAGGTTCGAGATGTTGACGCTCGAGCCGCAGGCACCGTAGAGGCAGACCTTCGTGACGCCGATGACCGGCATCTGGCCGCCAAAGCTGCCCGAGCCGCCGTTGCCTTCGAAGGCGCCCGCGCCGTTCATGGCGGTCACGGCAACGCCCGCGATCGGGAACACGCTCGGGTCGGTCACCGGCACGAGGAAGCCGTCGACGGCGAACACGTCGGCCGGCAACTGGACGCCGCTCAGGTGGCCCGCGCCGTTCGAACCGTTGACGGTCGCGGTGCCCGCGCCCGGCAATACCACGGGGTCGAGGGTCGCGATCTGTACCGAAAGGGAGCCGCTGAAACCGAGCTCGACGGCCTGGGCCTGGCCCGCCAGCCCGAAGGCCAACAGCGTTGCGGCGACTGCGTACGACAACTTGCGCATGTTTTTCTCTCTCCTGATTGCTCTCGGTTTCGGCGGCCGCCGGCCGTATTCGCGGCGATCGGTCCAACCGAATGGGTTCGTTCTTCGTTCACAGGAGAAGTGGGAACAGTGGTGCGCGGGTGGCAGGGTTTTCTCGCCCGGGTCGCGATTTCCTGTCGATGGGCCGACGTCGTCCGGGCCCCGAAACGCGCCGGGGCGGCGCCGACAGCGCCGCCCCGGACGGAACGCGTTGCTCGTCGAAGGACGTTCAGCCGCTGCGGCGCCCCCCCCTGCCGCCGGCCAAAAGGGCGGCGATCCCCGTTCCTACGAGGACCAGCGTGCCCGGCTCGGGCACGAAGTGGAGCGTCAGGAAGCCGAACGCGGGCACGACCGCGGAGGCGCCCAGATTCGTCTGGATGAAGATGGGCGTCACGAGGCGCACGCTGCCCGACGGCTGGAGGGCCGACGAGGCGAACCCTTCCGGACCGAGCGAGAAACCCATCGCTGTGATGGCCCCGATCGCCGCGGTGCCGGAGGTCCAGGGTGCGCCGGTGACGGTCACGTTGACTGGGCCGCTGATCGCCGCCGCGCCGCCCTGACCGACGACCGAGAGCGGCACCGACAGGTTTGCGATGGCCTCCGAGCAGGTCCCGAAGAGGCAGACCTTCGCGACTCCGAAGATCGGCATCGTGCCGCCGAGTGGCCCGCCGCCCTGGCGCGCGAACGCGCCGCCGCCGTTCTGCGCGGTCGCAATGACGCCCTGGATCGGCATCGCCGCCGGGTCCGACACCGGAACGAGCAGCCGCGTGGCGGCGAAGAGCGCCGGGGCGATCGAGAGGGAATCGATGTGGTTCGGATTCTCGGGATCGGACTCGACCGAGAGGAAGCCCGCGCCGGAGACGCCGATCGGATCGAGCGCCGCGAGCTGGAGCTCGAGCACGCCCGTGAAAGCCAGCGCGGCTGCCTGCGCCCGCGCGGCCGCGAACGACGGGATCAGGGCCAGCAAGGCCCCCACGAACAAACGCTTCAGAATGGCGTGCCGCATCGATCCCGCTCCTCGCGTGGGACCGGCGGAGCGCCGGTCTAACGAGAGGTGGACCGTGGCTGTGATGCGTGGCGGAGCGAGATCCGACGGCCGCGCCGCCGGGTCGGGGCGCTACTGCACGACGTAGCCGAGCGCCCTCAGCTGGTGGAGCTCCATCTCGTCGAGTTCGACGTCCACCGGCTCACCCCACGCGGCCGGCGGCATCGCGAGGTACTCCTGCACCGCGGCGTGGATCGGCTCGGGCAAGCGGCGAACGCCGTCGGGACCGGGCTGCGCCAGGTTGCGCGCCTCCCAGGGATCCTGCGCGTGGTCGTAGAACTCGACCTCGCCTTCCTTGCCGGGAGCGGTCGGCTGGAACGCGCGGATCGGACCCTTCGTGATCGAGACGAGCGGATCCGGGTCGCCCGTGGGACGCCCCCAGGTCCGGTCGATCTGCGCGAACGCGGGCCGATCGAACTCCACTGTCTCGCCGCGCGCGGACGCCTCGATCAGCGGCATCAGCGACCGGCCGTCGGTATTCGCCATCGGCGGCAGGCCGAGCAGGTCGAGGAGCGTGGGCCAGATGTCCACGTTGGCGACGACGTTCGGGACGACGATGCCGGGGTTCAGCTCGAAGGGCAGCGAGAAGATCAGCGGGACCTCTGCCACTTCGCGATACAGCGTCTTGGCGTGTCCCTCGAGACCGTGCTCGAGGAAGCTCTCCCCGTGATCGGACGACACGACCAGGATCGTGCGGCGGGCGAGATCCCGGCTCTGCAGCTCGCCCAGCAGCACGCCGACGTTGCGATCCACCCAATTGATCGCGTTGTCGTACACGTCGGAGTAGCTGGTGCCGAACTTCGCCGACGCCTCGTCGTACGCGAACTGATGGACGTCCATGTAATGGACGTAGAGGAAGAAGCGCTTGTGGCCGTAGGCGTTCAGGAACTCGATCGCTGCGCGCGTGAGGTCCTCGTCGGTTCCGACCACGGCCGACGCCGACGGCGTGCGCTTCTGGAACTTGTCCGGGGAGTTCGACGGCTGCGGGCGCACGTAGGTGTGCCAGCCCTGGTTGAAGCCGAAGTTCGGCGCGACCCAGCCATTCCGCCAGATTCCCGCCGTCTGGAAGCCCGCCTTCTGGAGCAGCTCCGGAGGCATGACGGCCTCTCCCGGAAGCGAGTGCGACCAGCGCATCACCCCGTTGCGATTCGGCCAGGTGGCGGTCCACAACGACGCCATCGACGCCTTGGTCCAGCTCGACTGGCTCACGGCGCGCTCGAAGCGGATGCCGGTGTTCGCGAGGTAATCGAGCGCCGGGCTGGTCGGACGCTCGTAGCCGTACGAACCGAGCCGGTCCGCGCGCAGCGTGTCGATCAGGATGAAGACGACGTTGACGTCGTCGCGCTGCGCGAGAGCGCGGATGTCGTCGGCGGTCCCTTTCGGCCGCGGCGGCAGCTTGATCTCGAACTGCGTGACGAGCAGCGCGACGAAGAGCGCGCCGGCCAGTCCGAAATAGGTCCACGGGGAATCCAGGAGACGCCGCAGCACGATGAACCGACCTCCAACAGGGACTCGAGAAAGCCCGGCATCGTAGAGGAGCCAGGCCGCACGAGCCACCGCGCGACGGGCCGGATCGGACGCGCCTTGCGGTCGCCGGGACCGGGGGCATCGGCACATCGAGAGCAGGGCGAGAGCGGATTCGGGCGGGACGCCTGGCCTTTGCGCGAGCGCCTCAGGCGCGGCGCGAGCGGCGCGCGACGCCGGCGATTCCCGCGAGGCCGCCGCCGAAGAGCAGGAGCGTCGTCGGCTCGGGAACGAAATGCAGCGTCATCACGCCGAAAGCCCGGAGGACCGCGTTGTCGGCGGGGATGCTGGTCGAGATGAAGATCGGGGTCACGAGCTGGAGCACGCCCGAGGCGTGCGCCGTGCTCGAAGTCTGGCCTTCCGGTCCGCGCGCAAAGCCCATTTCCGTCGCCGTTCCCACCTGGGCCGTGCCGACCGTCCAGGGGGCACCGATCACCGTCAGATTGACGGGTCCCGTCACGGTGGCGCTGCCGCCCTGTCCGACGACGTCGAGCGGCACGCTGAGGTTCGCGACGGCCTCGCCGCAGGTTGCGAAGAGACACACGCGAGCCGACCCGAGCAGCGGCATGACGCCCCCGCCCGGGTTCGCGAAGAAGCCGGCCCCGTTCGCCGCGGTGGCCTGGATGCCCTGGATCGGGAAGGCCGCGGGCGTCGTGATGGTCACGGTGGTGCCGACGACGTCGAAAGCGCCGGCCGGAATCGAGAGCGAGCCGAGGTGGCCGTAGCCGTCCACGTCCGCGATCCCCTCTCCCGAGAACCCGACTCCGTAGGAGGCGATCACGATCGAGAGCGACGCCTGGAAAGCCAGGGGCGCCGCGTGCGCCGTCGTCGCGACCACCAGTGCGAGCGCGCCGAGCGCGGCGGCTCCCGCCGATCGACCCCGAGAGATCCGCGAGAGTCGAGTCCGTTCCGCCGCGCGCATGTTCCGCCTCCAGTGCAGTTCTCCTCTAGGGTGGCGACGCGGAGGCGGAGGTGTCGGACTCGATCTCACGGGCGAAGCGCTCGGCTTCGGCTCGCCAGGTGGCGCCGACGCCCGGAGGCCCGGCGAGGGCGCGCGCGACGTCGCGGCGCGCCTCCCCGCGGCGGCCCATCGCAGCGGCGGCCTGCGCGCGCACCCAATATAGATGGGAGCGCAGCGCGGGCTCGGTCGTGCGGCGCAGCGCCCGATCGGCGCTCGCGAGGGCCGGTGCGGCCTCGCCCCGACGCAGCTGGACCGCGGCCAGGGTGTCGAGCACGGCGGGATCCTCGTCCGACGCGCGGACCGCGGTGCGCGCGAGTTCGAGCGCGCGATCGAGATCCCGTCCCGCCTT
>JALOQG010000301.1 GCA_025453505.1 Myxococcota bacterium
AGCGTGCGCCCGCGGCCAGCCGATAGGCCCGTGCGCGCCAGGAGGCGCGAGGCTTGGCGTACTTCCTCGAGACACCCGGATCGACGCCGCGCGTGCAGGACGCGTCCGGCGACACCGCGCCCACCGAGGCGACGCTCGACACGACGGCCGACCTCGACCGGCGTGACACGCGCGGGATCCTCGCCGCGATCCACGCCGAGGACCGCCGCGCCTGCGAAGCCGTCGGCGCCGTGCAGCACGAGATGGCGCGCGCGGTGGACGTGTTGGTGGACGTGCTCGAAGGCGGCGGCCGCTGGTTCAACGTCGGCGCCGGCACCAGCGGTCGCATGGGGTGTCTCGACGCGGCCGAGATTCCGCCGACCTTCGGCTTCGATCCCGCGCGCATCGAGGGACTGATCGCGGGCGGACCCGTCGCGCTCGTCCGCGCACGCGAAGGCGCGGAGGACGACGCCGAGAGCGCGCGCACCGCGCTTCGCGCGCGCGAGCTGGGATCGCGCGACGCGGTCGTCGCACTCTCCGCGAGCGGCCGCACGCCCTACGCGTTGGCCGCGCTCGAAGCCGCGCGCGGCGCAGGTGCGCGGCGCATCGCGATCACCTGCGATCCCGACTCGCCGCTCGCGCGCGCCGCCGAGATCGCAATCGCGCCGGCCACCGGTCCCGAGGTGATCGCCGGCTCGACGCGCATGAAGGGCGGGCTCGCGCAGAAGATGGTGCTGCACGCGCTCTCGACCGCGGTGATGGTCCGGCTCGGCCGCGTCGAGGGCAATCGCATGACGCACCTGCGGCCCGGCTCGCAGAAGCTGTGGCGGCGCGCGATCGCGCTGGTGCAGGAGCTCGGGCGCGTCGGCGAAGCGCAGGCGCGCACGCTGCTCGAACGCACGCACGGCGACGTCGCGGAGGCGGTGCGGGAAGCGAGGAAGCTCTAGGAGTTCAGGGATCGAGCGGGAACGGCCCGTCGTAGCGGACGCGCTTCCACTCGACGACGAAGCCGGACGCGTTGGCGCTGATCGGCGGCACGCCCTCGATGCGGCGCACCGTCGTCCACGCGTGCAGCGCCGCCATCACGCCGCCGTGGCTGACCACCACGACCTGCTCGCCGAGATGCTTCGCCGCGATCGCGTCGAGCGCGGGCCCGACGCGGTGGAACACCTCTTCGAGCGTCTCGCCCTCGGGCGGGCGGAAGCGCCAGCGATCGGTGTGCCACACCGGATCCTCGCGCACGCTCTCGTAGCCCTGGCCGCGCAGGCGTCCGAAGTCCTGTTCGCGCAGCGCGTCGACGACGATCGGATCGAGGCCGAGCGATGCACCGATCAAGCGCGCCGTCTCGAGCGCGCGCACGAACGGGCTCGCGTAGAGTGCGACGGGATCGAAGCGCTCCGCCACGCTGCGGCCGCGCGCGACGGCCTCCTCGCGGCCCTGCCGCGAGAGCGGCTCGTGCGGTCCGTGCGTGAAGCGCCGCTCCGCGTTAGCAAGGCTCTCGCCGTGCCGGATGAGGATCAGTCGCGCCACGCGGCCGACCTTAGCAGGAGACGTCGATGGAATCCGAGATCGAGGAGTGGCTGCGCGCGTTCGCGAAGGCGGTTCGCGAACGCGACTACGCGAGCGGGCGCTCGCTCTTCGCGCCGGACGTCTTGGCGTTCGGAACCGTCGCCGAGCGGGCCGAGGGCATCGACGCGCTCGTCGCACGGCAGTGGCGTGTCGTCTGGGAGACGACGCGCGGCTTCGAGTTCGACTACGGCTCGCTCCGCGGCGAGCGACACGGCGATCGCGCGTGGATCGCGGCAGCGTGGAGTTCGATGGCGGCGACCGGGGCGCACGCCGAGGGACGGCGGCGAACGGGCCGTGCGACGCTCGTGCTGGCGCGCGACGATCGCGGCTGGCGCGCACTCCACACCCACTTCTCGCTGACGCCGACGGGCGCCGTTTGATCCACTACCTCGTCCGCGAACGCCACGCCCACACGCTGCGCGGCTTCCTCAAGCACTGGGCCCCGGCGCTGCGCGCGCACGTGACGGTGCTGCCCTACGAGGACGTGTTCCGCAGCGCCGAGTTGCCGCCCGGCGTCCACGTCTTCTCCGATCTCGAGCGCCTGCGGCCCTCCGAGCGAGAGCTCGCGTCGGAGCTCGCCGACCGCATCGCGGCGGCCGGCTCGCGCGTGCTCAACCACCCGCGCGACGTCCTGACCCGCCACCCGCTGCTCTGCGCGCTGCACGCTGCAGGGGTCAACCGTTTCCGCTCGCATCGCCGCATCGATCCGCGCCGGCTGCGCTGGCCCGTGTTCCTGCGCACCGAACACGAGCACGACGGCGCCCTGACGCCGCTGCTGCACGGCCCGCGCGATCTCGGCGGAGCGCTGCTGCGTCTCGCGCGGCGTCCGCTGGCGCTGCGTGCGGGGCTGCTCGCGGTCGAGTTCGAGGACACGCGCGACGCGGCGGGCCTCTACCGGAAGTACTCGGTGCTCCGCGTCGGCGACGCCTTCGTGCCACGACACATCCTGGTGAGCCGCGACTGGATGCTGAAGGTCGCGGACGTCGTGGACGCAGCGACTCTCGACGCGGAGGAGGCCTACTTCCGCGAGGTGCCGGAGATGCACGCACTCCGGCAGATCTTCGCGCTCGCGCGCGTGGACTACGGCCGCATCGACTACACGCTGCACGAGGGTCGGCTCGTCGTGTGGGAGATCAACACGAACCCGGGGCTCACGCCCCGGCGCGCGCGGCTCCACCCGCTGCGCATCGCGTCGCAGGAGCGCGCGGTGGCGCCGGTGGTCGAGGCGTTCCTCGCGCTCGATCGCAGCGTCGCGGCGGTCGCGCCGATTCCCGCCTTCGCGCCGGCCGATCGCACGCGGCTGCTGCAGGCACGCATCGCCGGCCGCCTGCTCGGCTGAGGTCGTTCAGCCAAACGGCATCCAGAGCGTGAACTCGGCGCCGCCGCCTGCGCGGTTGCTCGCCTCGAGGCGCCCGCCGTGGCGGCGCGCGAGGTCGTAGGACAACGAAAGACCGAGACCGGTGCCGGTGCCCGGCGGCTTGGTCGTGAAGAACGGATCGAAGAGGCGCGCTCCGACGTCCGGGTCGATCCCGGTGCCGCGATCGCGCACGCGCAGCGACGCGCCGCCGTCTTCGGGCCCGACCTCGACCTCGATGTCGAGCCGCTCTCCGCTCGCCTGCACCGCATTGACGAGCAGGTTGAGCGCGATCTGCACCAGCTCGCCCTCGACCGCGAGCACCGGCGGCGTCTCGCGGGCGATGCGATGGATCGCACCGGCGGGCAGACCGACCGAGGCCATCGCGATCGCGGCGTCGGCGACGCGCGCGAGATCCACGGGAACGCGTCGCTGCGGGTCGTGCGTCTCGTTGCGCGCGAAGGCCTTCAAGCGCATCACCAGCGCCGCAATGCGCTCGACGCCTTCCTGCGTATCTCCGACCATCTCGCGCGCGTCCGCGAGCAGCGAGCGCAGGTCCGCGGGCAGCAGCGTCGCGACCTTCGGAACCGACAGCTCGGCGGCGAGCTTCTCGAGCTGCGCGAGGTTGGCGCGGATGAAGGCGAGCGGATTGTTGACCTCGTGCGCGATTCCCGCGGTGAGGAAGCCGAGCGCTTCGAGGCGTGCCGCGAGCTGCAAACGCTGCTCGGCCTGCCGCGCGTGGCTGCGATCCTCGAGCAGCGCGGCCGATCCCACTTCGGAGACGACGCTGCGCAGCGGCACGCTGCGGACCTCGATCGCGGCATCGCTGCGCCCGGTCGCCGCGGCGACGACGCGGTGCAGCGACTTGCCGATCGGATCGGCGCAGCGCGAGAGCTCGCGCGCCGCGCGGTTGGCGTCGACGACGCGGCCTTCGAGATCCGCGACGACGATGCCGACCTCCACCTGTTCGAGCACGTCCGAGCGCGCCAGCGGCAGGTAGAGCGCGAGACCCGAGTCGATGATCGCGAAGCGGATGCAGAGCGCGCCGAAGCCGAGCAGCACGGCGGTCGGATCCGAGCCGCCCGGAATGACGAGGATGTGCAGGAAGTTGCCGAGGAACGGCGCGAGCGTGCCGACCGCGAGCACGACGATGCGGCCACGGCTCGCGCGACGCAGGCGCAGCGCGGTCTGCGCGAAGTACACCCAGCTCCACGCGATCAGCACCCACGAGTAGACCATGTGCGTGTAGAAGATCGGACCGCGCGCGGGCGGCCGGACGGAATAGTCGACGAACCAGCGCGCGCTGTCCCAGAACAGGCAGGACCACGTGAAGA
>JALOQG010000302.1 GCA_025453505.1 Myxococcota bacterium
CGACGGCCTCCTCCTGCGCGAGATCGAAGAGTGCAGCCGGGCCCGGGTGGAACGGGGATCCGTCGAAGAGCACGAGCGTCGCCTCGCTCGCGAGCCCCGACGCGAGCCAGTTCCACATCATCCAGCCGGTCGTGCTGTAGTAGAAGAACTTCTCGCCGGGGCGCAGGTCGACGTGGAGGCGCTGCTCCTTCAGGTGTTGCAGCAGCGTGCCGCCCTGGCCGTGCACGATGCACTTCGGTGCGCCCGTCGTGCCGGACGAATAGAGGATGTAGAGCGGGCGATCGAAGGGGCCGCGCTCGAAGGCGATCTCGCCCGGCGCGTGGCGGCCCGTGAACTCGTTCCACGAGACGGCGTCGCGCAGGCCCGCGAGCGACGGCCGCGGGGCGAGGTTCGGCGACACGACGCAGCGGCGCACGCTCGGCAGCCCCGCGAGCACGGCCGCGACGCGCTCGTTCAGTTCGTGGGTCTTGCCGCCGTACGCGTAGCCGTCGCAGGTGAAGAGCACGCGCGGCTCGATCTGGCCGAAGCGGTCGAGCACGCCCTCCACGCCGAAATCCGGCGAGCACGACGACCAGATCGCTCCGAGACTCGCCGTCGCGAGCATCGCGACGATCGCCTCGCTGCCGTTCGGGAGATATCCCGCGACGCGATCGCCGCTGCGCACGCCGGCTTCGCGCAACGCCTGCGAAACGCGCGACACCTCGTCGTGCAGCGCGGCCCAGGTCAGCGTTCGCCGCACGCCGCGTTCGTCGCGTGAGACGAGGGCGGTCGTGCCGTCGCGTCGCCGGAGCAGGTTCTCGGCGAAGTTCAGCTTCGCGTCGGGAAACCAGCGCGCGCCGGGCATCGCATCGGCATCGACGACGTCACGCGCGCCGCGTTCCCCGACGACGCCGCAGAACTCCCACACCGCCGACCAGAACGCCGCGCGGTGATCGATCGACCAGCGGTGCAGCGCCGCGAAGTCCGGCAGCGTCACGCCGTGGCGGGTCTCGACTTCACGCCGGAACGCGCTGAGCTGGGTGGCGGCGGCGCGCGCGGGAGACGGCGCCCAGAGCGGCGCGCTCACGGATTCAACACCACCTTGCCGTGCGTCTTGCGCGATCCGAGCGCCGCGAGCGCGGCCGCCGCCTCTTCGAGCGGATAGCCGCGATACACGACGGGGTGGATCTTCTTCTCTTCGTAGAGGCGGAAGAGTGCGGCGAAAGTCTCCGGCACGCGCTGCGGCTCGTTCTTCGCGTACGCGCCCCAGTGCAGGCCCGTGACCGCGATGTTCTTGAGCAGGATGCGGTTGGCCGCGACGCTCGGGATCGTGCCGCCCGCGAAGCCGACCACGAGCAGGCGCCCGTTCCACGCGATGCACTTCAGCGACTTGTCGAAGACGTCGCCGCCGACCGGGTCGTAGATCACGTCGGCGCCACGGCCGCCGGTCAGCTCCTTCACGCGTTCCACGAAATCCTCGGCGTTGTAGTCGATCGCAGCCTCGGCGCCGGCCTCGCGCGCGATCGCGCACTTGTCGGCGCCGCCGGCGGTCGCGAGCACGCGCGCGCCGAGCGCACGGCCGATCTGCACGGCGGCGAGCCCGACGCCGCCCGCGGCCGCGTGCACGAGCAGCGTCTCGCCGGGCTGCAGCGCGGCGCGGTAGACGAGGCCGGCGTACGAGGTCGGATACACGATCGGGAAGCCCGCGCCTTCGTCGAAACTCATCGCGTCGGGCATGCGGTGCGCGAACGAGGCGGGAATCGCGATGCGCTCGGCGTAGCCGCCCATCGGCGCCGCGGCGAGCACGCGGTCGCCGACCGCGAAGCCCTTCACACCGGCGCCGACTTCGCGCACGACGCCCGCGATCTCGCCGCCCGGGATGAACGGGAAGGGCGGCTTGACCTGGTACTTGCCCTGCACGATCAGGATGTCGAAGAAGTTGCAGCCGGCGGAGTGCACGTCGACGCCGAGCTGCCCCGCGCCGACGACCGGCTCGGGCGCTTCGCGCACCGTGAGCTCCGACGCTTCCATCCAACGATCGACGACGATGGCTCGCATGGCTTCCTCCGCAGCGGGACAGCCATGCTAGCGGCGCGTCGAATCCGTCACACCGCGGCGCGCAGGGCGACCACGATCGCGCCGACGACGGTGCTGCAAACGCCGGCCAGGAAGCTCGCATAGCTCCAGCGCAGCATCCGGTACTTCTTGCGTGCGAGCACCAGACCCTGTCCGTAGATGTCGCGCGCGAGCATCGCGTAGATCCGGGCGTCGTCGCGCCCGACTTCGGCGAGCATGTCCTCGAAGCGCTCGCGTGGAAGCTCCGCGAAGTGCCCGAAGAAGAACAAGTTGAACCACGGAGCCGACGTGTCGACGCCTCCGTCGCGGGTCTGCGGGAAGGCGGTGCCGGGCATCACCGCGAGGATCGCGAAGAGCAGCGACAGGACCGTCGCGCCCGTCAACAGCACGATGGGCCAGCGCAGGACCGGATCCTGGAAGCGCGTCAATCCGACCGTCAGCACGATCGAGCAGACCGTGATCATGATGCTGGCCTTGGTGTCGGCCATCGCGCTGAGCTGGGTCTGCGTCTGCTGGATCGTGCGCAAGGCGTAGTCGAGCGTCGGGCGACTGCGCAGCGTCTCGAAGGGCCGGCCGCGATTCTCGGCCGGCTCGTCCAGGGCGTCGGCATGCAGGGCTCTCTCGATCGACTCGCGGATGCCCGCATCGGTCGACATGTCCGTTCTCCGATCTGATTCGACCCAGGGCGCTCCGCGACGTCCCGGCGTCGCGCATGGATATACTAATGGCCATGATGGATCTCTCGTGTGACGAAGTTCTTCCTCAGATCGACATCGAGAGCGTCGGCGAAGAGGTCCCGCTCCTCGAAGGCATGCGCACCGCGCGCGCGATCCGGCGGCTGCGTCCCGATCCGGTGCCGCCCGCGCTGATCCGCAAGGTCTGCGAGGCCGGCACCTTCGCGCCGAGCGGCGGCAACCGGCAGCCGTGGACCTTCGTCGCGGTGACCGAGCCCGAGCGCCGCGGCTTCGTCGCCGAGCGCTACCGGCGCGCGTTCGAGTCCTACATCGCTCCGGCGCGCGAGGCGGCGAAGGATCCCGGCTTCCCCGAAGCGAAGCGGCGCAACATCCGTGCGGCGCTGTATCTCGCGGAGCACATGCACGCCGTGCCGGTGCACCTCTTCGTCGCAGGCTGGCTGCGGCGCGGCGAGCCCCAGATCCAGGCGCTCTTTCCGGCGGTGCAGAACGTCCTGCTCGCGTGTCGGGCGGTGGGACTCGGCGCGTCGCTGACGACGGTGCATCGCGCGTTCGGCGACGAGATCGACGCGTTCCTCGGTCTGCCGCCGGACCGTCCGACGTGCGCGCTGCTCCCGATCGGCTGGCCGCTCGGCCGCTTCGGCCGGCCGCCGCGCCGCTCCGTGGACACGTGCCTGTTCTGGGAGCGCTACGGCGGCTGACGTCGCTACCTTGGCTCGATGATCGACGCCCACGGATTGCGCGCTCACGAAACGGCGCAGCTCCAGCTCGCGCGACTGCGCGTCGCGGGCGGCGCGTCGCTCGCCGACGCGTTGCGCGAGACCACGCGCGTCGCGGCGAACGAGCTCCGCGTCGATCGCGTCGGCGTGTGGCTCTTCGTCGAAGATCGCCGCGCGATCCGCTGTCACCAGCTCTTCGAGCGCAGATGGGGGCGTCACTCCGAAGGGGCCGTGCTGCGCGCCGCGGACTTTCCGACCTACTTCGCCGCGATCGAAGAGCGGCGCGATCTGCCGGCCGCCGATGCCCGCAAGCACGCGCTGACGGCCGAGCTGGCGGACGCGTACCTCGAGCCGCTCGGCATCGTGGCGATGCTCGACGCGCCCATCTACCGCGGCGGAGCGGTCGTCGGCGTGGTGTGTCACGAACACGCGACGCCGCGCGAGTGGAGCGCCGAAGAGCGCGCCTTCGCCGTCTCGGTGGCGGAGACGGTCGCACGGCAGATGGAAGAGGCGGCGCGCATCGAGGCGGAGACGCGCCTGCGCGCCAGCGAGCTGCACTTCGTCGAACTCGAGAAGATGCAGGCCCTCGGCCGGCTCGCGGCCGGCGTCGCGCACGACTTCCGCAACCTGCTGACGGTGGTGGTCGGCTGCGCCGACGAGATCAAGCGCCGCTCCCAGGATCCGCGTCTCGTCGATGCGGCGGCGGAGATCCTCGCGACGGCGAGCCGCGGTACCGCGCTCGTGAAGGAGCTGCTCGCGTTCGGCCGCG
>JALOQG010000303.1 GCA_025453505.1 Myxococcota bacterium
AACACCAGCACTTCGTCCACCCAGGGCTGGCCGGCGACGGCGCCCTGCGACGCCGGCTCGACCAGCCAGGCGAGATGCGCGCCCGCGTAGGCGGCCCGCAACGCGGATACGGCGGGCAGCGTCCGCACGACGTCTCCGATCGCGCCGAGCCGAACGATCAGCACGCGATCCGCAGCGGGCGGTCGCGGAAGCGGATTCGCGCATGCGGAGATGACGGACGCGCCTCGCATCGAAGAGCTGGAGCGGTAGGATACGCCGCAATGCGCGTCGCCCGCACTCTCTCGCGCTCGATCGCGTCGGAGGTGCTCGCGTACGCCGGGATCGGATTCCTCGGCTTCATCGCGATTCTCGTCATCCAGAACGTCGCCCAGCGTCTCGAGGATCTGGTCGCGGTCGGCATCACGTTTCGCGACACGCGCGCCGTGGTCGCGTGCCTGATCGGCATGGTCGCGCCCTACGCCGTCCCGGTCGGTTTCCTGTTCGGAATCCTCGCCGCAGTCGGGCGCCTGTCGAGCGACTCCGAGGTCGTCGCCCTGCGCGCGTGTGGTCTCGGCCTCGGCACGCTCTTCGCGCCGGTCGTCGCGATCGCTCTCGTCCTTTCGCTCGCGACAGGGGTGCTGATGACGCGGGTCGAGCCCGCCGCGCGGCGCCAGCTCCGCGTCGTGCTCGCCGACGTCGCGTCGCGCGGCGCGATCCTCGAGCCCGGCCGCTTCCGCTCGATCGGCGCGCGCATCCTCTACGTGCAGTCGCGCGATCGCGAGAACCGGCTCGAGCGGATCCTCGTCGCAGATCGCTCGAATCCGAAGCGGCCGTTCCTGATCTTCGCGGAGTCGGGGCGCTTCTCGTTCGACGCGGCCGCGCTCCGCATGCGGCTCGAACTCGAGCACGGAGAGATCCACCTCGAGTCCGCCGATCCCGCCACGCACCGCCGCATCTCGTTCGAGTCGTTCGACTACTCGATCGACGCCGCCGCGCTCTTCGAGCGCGCGCGCAGCGCACGGCCGAGCGAGATGGAGCAGGCCCGCCTGGCGGAACTGATGGCGCTCGGCGAGGCCGGCGGATCGCCGGAGTGGACGCCGGCCCAGGTGCAGGCGCACTACCACCGGCGTCTCGCGATCCCGTTCGCGCCCTTCGTCTTCGCGGCGCTCGGCGTGCCGCTCGGGCTGCGGCGCTCGCAGTCGGCCCGCTCCTGGGGCGTGCTCGTCTGCGTCGGACTCGTGGCCGGCTACTACATGCTGCTCAGCTTCGGGCAGTATCTCGGCGAGTCCGGTCGCATGCCGGCGCTGCTCGCGCTGTGGCTGCCGAACCTCTGCTTCGCGCTCGCGTCGCTTCCCCTGCTGCGGCGCGCGCAACACGGCATCGCGTGAGCCCGCCCGCCCCGGCGACACCGCCGGGATTCTCCGCGATCCGGGAGCACGGCGCGCGCTGGATCGCGGCCGCCGCGCACCTCGACGCCCTGCGCGCGGCCGGCCTGCTCGACCCTGCGCGCGTCGAGAAGCTGCTCGCGACTGCGACCGGCGCGGCCGGCCGCGCCACCACGGCGCTCGTGCCGCTCGGCGCGCTCGCGTGCGTCGTGCGTCCCGTGACGCGCGGCGGTGTCTTCGGGCCGTGGCTCGGGCGTGCCTTCGTCAATCCCTGGCGCCCGCTCGACGAACTCGCGGTGACGGCGCGGCTGGCCGCCGCCGGCGCGCCGGTACCCGACGCCGTGCTCGCCGGAGCCTGGCGCCGGGGACTCGCATGGAACGGGATCGTCGCGACGCGCTTCGAGGCGGGCGCCCGCGACGGCGAGCGCTACCTGCGCGACGGCCCTGCGGCGGCCCGCATCGCGCGCGCCGCAGCGAGCGCAGGCGCTGCCGTGCGGCGCTTCCACGACGCGGGCGGCCGGCATCCCGACCTGCACGTCAAGAATCTGCTCGTACGCGACCGCGACGACGCGTGCGACGTGATCGTGATCGACCTCGACCGCGCGCGCTGCGGCGTTCCGCCCGGCGCGCGCGAACGCATGCGCGAGCTGATGCGATTGCACCGTTCGCTGCGCAAACGCGATCTGCTGGGCAGCGTCGGAGAGCGCGGCTGTGCGCGCTTCTTCGGCGCGTATGTCGGCGGCGACCGCGGGCTGCGCACGGCGTTGCTCGCGCGGCTCCCGGCCGAGCGGCGCCGCAACGCCCTGCACGCGCTGCGCTACTGAGCCAGCCTGCGCCGCGCCCGCAGCGTGCGCTCCAGCCAGTCGACGAAGGCCGCCGCGTCGTCCATCTCGAGCTCGATCCCGAGTACGCGCAGCTCCGCGCCGGCCGCCCAGCGCGGCAGGATCTTGGCGGCGTCCTTCTCGGTGGTGATCCAGAGCGCCGCCTCCGCGAGATCGGCGAGGTCGCGCGCGCGATAGCGGTGGTGATCGGGAAACACGCGCTCGGCGACGACTTCCGCCCCGAGCGCTTCGAGCGTGCGGCGGAAGGAGGCCGGACGCGCGATCCCCGCGACGAGCCCGACGCGCGCGCCGTGCAGCACGGCCGGTTCGGCCGCGACGCCGCCGCCGAGCGGACGCAGCGACACCGGCCTGCGACGCGCGGTGAACCACCGGGCCGACGGCGCGGCGGCGCGGATCTTCGCGGCGTCCGCGTCGGGCAGTGGCCCGTCGACGACCAGCACGGCGTCCGCGCCACGCAACGCGGCGATCGGCTCGCGCAACGGACCGCGCGGCAGCACGCGGCCGTTGCCGAGCCCCGAACCGTCGAAGGCGACGATCTCCACGTCGCGCGCGAGGCGGTGGTGCTGGAAGCCGTCGTCGAGCACCAGCACGTCGGCGCCGAAGGCCGCGATCGCGCGCAGCCCGACGACGCCGCGATCGCGGCCCACCAGCACCGGCACGCCCGGCGCGTGCTGCGCGAGCAGCAGCGCCTCGTCGCCCGCCTCGCGCGGACCTGCGCGTACGAAGCGTCCGTCCGAGACGACCGTCACGGACTCGCGCGAACGGCGCGCGTAGCCGCGGCTCGCGATCACCACGGGATGGCCTCGTTCGCGCAGCCGCGCCGCGATCCACGCGGCCGCCGGCGTCTTGCCCGAGCCGCCCACCGAGAGATTGCCGACGCTGACGACGCGACACGCGAGTCGTCGGTGACCGCCGAAACGCCGCGCCAGTCGCGCGCCCGCGGCGTAGAGCCATGCGAGCGGCACCAGCGGCGCCAGCGCGAGGCGGCACGCCCAGCCCGGCGTGCGCGCTTCGAACCAGGCGGGGCGCGCCAGACCCGTCACGTGCTTCGCCGGATCGCGTCGCGCCCGCTCACGTCCACTCGCCCAGCACGCGCTCCACGAGCGCGAGGCTGCGCTCCGTCGCTCCGCGGTGTCTGGCCAGCGCACGCAGCGCGGTCGCACCGCGCTCGGCGGTCGCTTCGGGGTCTTGCAGCCACTCGACCACCAGCTGCGCGAGCTCGCCCGCGTTGGCGACGCCCTGCGCGCCCCCGCACTCGAGCAGCAGCGAGGACGCCTCGCGCACCTTCTCGACGTGCGGTCCGAAGAGCACCGCGCGGCCCGCGTACGCCGGCTCGAGCACGTTGTGGCCGCCGGTGGGAGCGAGCGTGCCGCCGACGAACGCGAAGCGCGCCCGCGAGAACACCGCGGGCAGCTCGCCCAGCGTGTCGAGGATCAGGACTTCGCCGGGCGCGAGCTGCGCGCGGCCCGCGCGCGATCGGCGCCGGCTCGCGAGCCCGTGCGTGCGCAGCAGCGCCTCGAGATCCGGGAGGTGGTCGAGATGGCGCGGCGCGATCACCAGCGCGCTCGGCGCGCCGGCACGCTGCGCATCGGCGTGCGCGGCGGCGACCGCGGCCTCCTCGCCGGGACGCGTGCTGGCCGCGACCCAGAACGGCGCGCCGCCGAGCATGTGTTCGAGATCCGACGCGAGCGCAGGGACCGACGCGGGCGGCTCGAGCTTGAGGTCGCCCGTCACCGAGATGCGTTCGCGCGCGACGCCGAGCGCCGCGTAGCGCTCGGCGTCGAGGCCGCTGCGCGCGCCGACCGCCGCGAGCTGCGAGAACACCTGCCGGAACACCGGGCCGAGTCGGCGATAGCGCGGAAAGCTGCGCTCCGAGATGCGTCCGGACACGACGATCACCGGGATCCAACGGCGCGCCGCCGCCGCGATCCACGTCGGCCACAGCTCCGTCTCGACCAGCACCAGCGCGGCGGGCTCGACGCGCGCCAGCGCGCGATCGACGCACCACGGATGATCGAGCGGCGAGAGC
>JALOQG010000304.1 GCA_025453505.1 Myxococcota bacterium
ACGATCGTCGGGACGGGTCGCGACGGATCGGCCGCATCACAGGCGACGAACTCCGCCCGTCTCGTGATCGACATCCAAGGCCCGGCGCGCGAGACACCGACATCGGACGCCGGAGGCGGCAGGAACGGGATCGTCAGGCGGACGACGGGATCCTCGCCCGGGATCTCGTCCGCCCGAAGCTCGTGATGAAGGCTCAGGCCTTCGCCGGGCACCCAGCGATAGAACCGCTGCTGCGTCTCACCCGATCGGTAGCCGTAGATCACGACCGAGCCGTCGCCGAGGACTCGCGGGGCGCCAAAACCCGTGAAGACGCCACCACCCGGCGCAGCATCGCCGCGACTCGCAATGCGCTCCCACTCGACCTCTGCGGACGCCGGCAGCGAGAAGCCGAGTGCCCCACAGAGTGCGAGGTGGACGACGCGCGCCATCCATAGAGCCCATCCGCGCCGCAAGAGTTTTCCGCCACGCATCGGCGGAGCACGGTATCACGCGGCCGATCGTCTATCCCAGTGAAGAAACACCGAAGTGCGAGGACCTCGCGCGCAGGGCCAGCGCGGCCATCGCGACGGCGCCGGCCAGGAACGCGCCCGACTCCGGGCAGGCGACGAGACAGCTCTCGAATGCCCCCAGATCCGGCGGCGAACCCGTCGGGCGCGCCTCGGTTTCCTGATGTTCGACGTAGTGCATGGTCACTGCGTGCTCGGGCAACACGTCCGGGTGGAGCACTGCGCCCGCGTCGATGCCGCCCGACGCGGCGAGCAGGCGGAAATCCTGTGCTGCGGCGTCGGCAAAGAGCGGATCGGCGGCTTCGATCTGCGATCCGTCGTCGGTGACGTCGCCCGTCAGCGTGCCGTGCGTATCGACCCAGTCCGGCTTCATCCAGTTGTGCGAGAGGTCGGCGAAGCCGGTGCCGTCGACGATCGCGAGGCGCCACCCGGGCGCCGTGACGTAGAGGACGTTGTTGCGCACGTCGGCGCTCTCGTCGTCGGTCGAGAGCCGCATCAGGGTCGTGTTGCCGCTGCGCGACGAGACGACGGTGTTGTGGAAGAAGTGCAGGGTGCCCTTGCGGTAGATCGCGGTGTTCCCGCTGTCGCCGCCGTAGTGGAGGATCTGCGAGTTGCCGGCGCCGTCGGGCTCGATCAGCACGTTGCCGTACACGAACGTCTCGGCGTAGCTCGGGTGGTTCACGATCACGTCGGTGTCCTCGGCGTCGACGAGGTCGAGCTGGCGGTTGCCGCCTTCGATCCAGTTGTTGCGCACGACGAGGCCGGCCGAGCGGTCCTTCAGGTTGTTGCCGCCGGCGCCCGCGCGCAGCGGACCGAAGCGGTTGCCGGCGTAGACGATCCCGATCGCCGCGGTGTAGGTGTTGTGCTCGTAGATCGAGCCGGCATTGCCGTTGCCGACGATCCAGTTCTTCTCGATGCGGATGTCGCGCGTCTCGCCGTCGTAGGCGGCGACGAAGAGCCCGTTGCCCGAATCGGTGAGGACGCAGTTGCGGATCACGAGATGCCGCGCGGCCTCGACGAAGATCGCGGCGGCGTTCTGCGCGTACGCCTGCACGCCGCCCGAATCGTTGGTGAACGTGTACGCCTCGAAGCCGCCGCGCACTTCGAGGTTCTCGATCACGACGTGCTCGACCACTTCGGCGTCCGGCGTGTTCGATCCGCCGACCTTGAGGACGCCGCGCTGTTCGCTCCAGAAGTTGAGCGGCGCCGGCGTCGTGGCGTTCTCGCCCGAGATCACCGGCCGCTCGCCATTCGGCCCGAGCACGCCGCGCACGACGATCGGCTGCGCCTCGGTGCCGGAGCGGCCGATCACCCACTTCTCGCGGTAGGGCGTCGCGCGCCAGTGGATGCGCACCTCGTCGCCCGGCGCGAGCGTCGCCCACGGCACGTCGCCGATCTGGTCCAGCGGCGCTTCGGGGCCCACTTCGTAGACGGCGGCTTCGAGCGGCGCCGCGCCGAGCAGCGCGAGCGCAGCGAGCATCGGGGCGAGTCGCATCGGATCCACTCCTCGCAGGGGTCCGTCCGTACATCGAGCGGTCCGGCGCCGGGCTGGAGCGGATCGGCACTTCTGCGGTAGAACACCGGCGCGCGACGGGCGACGGACGCGCAAGCCGAAGGAGGCGATCGTGAAGGCAGTGGTGATCGGTCTGTGGCTCGCGTGCCTCGTCTCGTTCTTGCTGCCGGCCGGCACCTTCTGGGCGACGAACGGCCCGCGCCTCTTCGTCGCGCTCGTACTCGTGCACGCGCTCGAGTGCGCGCTCTTCCTGCCGCGGCTGCGCCGCGCGGGCGGATCGCTCGCGCAGCATCTCGTGCAGACGCTGCTCTTCGGCATCGTGCACGTGCGGACGCTGCCGGCGCGCTGACGCGCGTCAGTCGCGCGCGCCGTCCATCCCGACGCCCGCGCGGACGCGCGCGAGCAGCGACTGCACGTCGGCGTGGATCTCGCCGGCGAACATCGCGCGCGCGACGTGCGCGGGCCGCACGGGGCGTCCGAGCAAGCGCTGGAATTCGCCCTGGAACGCGAAGAGCGGCTTCGCGTCGAGCGCACCGAGACCTTCTTCGTCGCGCGGCATCTCGCTGCGGAAGAAGCGCTCGATGCGCGCGTCGTCGTCGGGCAGGCGCAAGCTGCGGCGGATCGCGGCGGGCACGAGCAGATAGCTCTCGATGTGGCGCCGGCCCCAGGTGAAGAACTCGAGCCCCGGCTCCTCGACAGGCCGCGGGCGCGGCGCACCGGCGGCGTCGCGGTCGAGCACGCAGAGGCCGCGCGCCTCCGCGTCGCGCGCGCGCAGCGCGCGGAACTGCTCGGCGGCCCGCGCGGGCCGGCAGCCGCCGAGGATCACGGCGGACGCCTCGATCGCGGCGGCGAGCGCGGGCGAGACCCGTTGCGCCCAGGCCTGCAGCAGGCTCTGGTCGCGCGGCCCCTCGACGTAGAGCGCGAACGACGGCACGGCGCCTTCGCGGCTCGTCCTCGAGATCAACGACGACGACGACATCGGCGGCATTTCTCGCGTTGCGCACGGCCGAGTGGGGATTGCGCGGGGGCAAGCTAGCAGATCACGCTTCGGATCAGCGATCCAGCACCGCGACCACCTCGACGTGCGACGTCTGCGGGAAGAGATCGAAGGCCGTGACGCGCGTCACCGCGAAGCCGCGATCGAGGAGCTCGGGCAGATCGCGCGCGAGCGTCGCCGGATCGCACGAGACGTGCACGATGCGGCGCGCGCGGGTGCGCGCGAGATCGCGGCCGGCGCGCGATCCGACGCCGCCGCGCGGCGGGTCGAGCACGATCACCTCGGGCGCGACGCGCTGCGCGGCCGCGTCCGCGAGCACGGTCTCGCTCTTCGCCTCGACGACGCGCACGTGCCGCAGCGACGCCGCGCGCAGGTTGCGCGCGAGATCCGCGACCGCGCGCGGATCCGACTCGACCGCCGTCAGGCGCGCGAAGCGGCGCGCGAGCGCCAGCGTGAAGAAGCCGGCGCCGGCGAAGAGTTCGAGCGCCTCGCCGCCCGTGCCGGCCGCCTCCACGACGTGACGCGCGAGCGGCTCGAGCAGCAGCGCGTTCGCTTGCGCGAAGGCGCCGGGCGAGATCTCGACGCGTTCGCCGAGCACGCCGAGCACGATCGGCGCGGCGCCTTGCGGAGCGGCGAGCGAAGTCGTGCGGACCGTGCCGTCGCTGCCGAGCGCCAGCTCCCACTCGCCGTCCGCGAGATCGACGCGCGCGGCGAGCACAGCGAGCGCGGCGTCGAGCGGCGGCGCCAGCAGCGGGCAGCGCGTGATCGGACACGGCTCGTGCGAGCGGCGGCGCCGGAAGCCGATCCGCCCGCCCTGTGCGAGCAGCCGCGCGCGACCCCGATACGCATAGGGCTGCGGCGACGCGATCATCTCGATCGCGTCCACCTCGATGCCACCGATGCGCGCGAGCGCGTCCGCGACGATCGCGCGCTTGGCGTCGAGCTGCGCGGAGTACGCGACGTGCTGCCAGGCGCAGCCGCCGCACGTGCCGAAGACGGGACACGGCGGCTCGACGCGCGCCGCACCCGGCTCGACGACCGCCTCGATCTCGGCGCGCGCGAAGCGCTCGTGCTCCTCGACGACGCGCACGCGGACGCGATCTCCGGGCGCTGCGAACGGGACGAAGACGACGCGCCCCGTCGCGTCGCGGCCGACGCCCTCCCCGCCCGCCGCGAGCGCGTCGATCGCGAGCTCGTGCACGTCTTCGTTCAAG
>JALOQG010000305.1 GCA_025453505.1 Myxococcota bacterium
CGCGCTGGCCCTAGGCTTTGCGCTTCGTCTTCTGGCCCGGTCCGCATGCGTCCTTCGCCGAAGTGCTCGCCCTCGCGACGCGCGCCGAGGCGCTCGGCTTCGGCGGCGTCGCGTTCGCGGATCACTTCCTGCCGGCGGCGGGCGATCCGGCACGGCCGACCCTGGAGTGCTGGAGCGTGCTCGCGGCGATCGCGGCGCGCGTGCCGCGCGTCTCGATCGTTCCGCTCGTGTGCGGCGTCACGTACCGCTCGGCGCACCTGCTGGCGAAGCTGGCTGCGACCGTGGACCACGTGAGCGGCGGCCGGCTCGTGCTCGGGATCGGCGCGGCCTGGCAGGAGAACGAGCATCGCGCCTACGGCATCGCGTTCCCGCCGATCGGAGAGCGCCTCGCGCGCCTCGACGAAACCTGCTTCGCGCTGCGGAGCCTCTTCGAACGGCCGACCACGACGCTCGAGGGACGTCACGTCGTGTTGCGCGAGGCCGTGCTCGAGCCGAAGCCGGTGCAGCCGCGCTTGCCGCTGCTCGTCGGCGGAGGCGGCGAGCGCACGACGCTTCGCATCGCCGCGACACACGCGGACGTGTGGAACACCTGGGGAACGCCCGAGCTCCTGCGGCGCAAGAACGCGCTTCTCGATCGCCACTGCGGCGCCGTCGGCCGCGATCCGCGCGCGATCCGGCGCTCGGCCGTCTCGCTCTTCCACCTGACGGACGAAAGCGCCGAAGCGAAGCGTCTGCGCGCAGCGACACGCATGCCGTGCGTGGCCGGCGACGCCGCAGAGATCCGCGACGCCGTCGCGGCGTATGCCGCGGCGGGAGTCGACGAGATCGTGGTGCCCGACTTCGCCTGGGGCCGCGGCGCCGAACGGCTCGCGGCGCTCGATCGCTTCGGGGCCGCGATCGTTCAGCGCGCGTAGTAGCGCAGGATCCTGGCGAGCGCGGCGACCACCTGATCGATCTCCGCGCCGGCGAGCGCCGGAAACATCGGCAGCGAGAGCGTGCGATGCGATGCGTCGGTCGCGACCGGGAACGCCTCGGCGCGGAAACCGAGGTCCTCCCGGAAGAAGCGGTGCAGCGGGAGCGCGCGGTAGTGCACGCCGACGCCGATGCCTTCCGCGAGCAGCGCCTGGAGCAGCGCATCGCGGTCGATGCGAAGTCGCTCGGTGTCGACCAGCACCGGGAAGATGTGCGCGGAAGTCTCGCCGCCGTCGGGACCGCGCAAAACCGCGACGCCCTCGACCTGCGCGAGCGCGGCGCGGTAATGGCGGTCGATCGCGACGCGGCGCGCCTGCCACGCCGCGAGCTTCGGCATCTGCGCCAGCCCGAGCGCCGCCTGCATGTCGTTCAGGTTGTACTTCCAGCCGAGCGCGACGGACTCCCAGTGCCGGTAGCCACGGCCGTCGCGGCGGCTCGCGTCGACGTCGATGCCGTGCAGGCGCGCGACGCGGATCGTGCGCGCCCAGTCGTCGCGCGCCGTCGTGACCATGCCGCCCTCGCAGGTGGTCAGGTTCTTGTTGGCGTAGAAACTGAACGAAGCGGCGTCGCCGAGCGTGCCCGCCGAGCGGCCGCGGTAGCGCGTTCCGATCGCGTGCGCGGCGTCCTCGATCAGCACGACTCCCCGCTCCGCCGCGAGCGCGCGCAGCGCGTCCATCTCGGCCGGCCAGCCGGCCAGGTGCACCGCGACGATCGCCCGCGTGCGCGGGCCGATCGCGGCGGCGACTGCGGCGGGATCGATCGTGAGCTGCTCGGGCAGGACGTCCACCAGCACGGGGCGAGCGCCCGCGTGCAGCACCGCACTCGCCGTCGCGGGGAAGGTCATCGCGGGCACCAGGACCTCGTCGCCCGGGCCGACGCCCGCCGCGTGCAGGATCAGGTGCAGCCCCGTCGTGCACGAGCTCGTCGCGATCGCGTGACGGGCTTCCGTGTAGGAAGCGAAGGCGGCCTCGAAACGCTCGCACTGCGGTCCGGTCGTGAGCCAGCCGGAGCGCAGCACCGCGAGTACGGCCTCCTCTTCTTCGCGGCCGAGGTCGAGCCGGAAGAACGGCAGCAGCGAGTCGCGGATCGGCGTCCCGCCTTCGCAGGCCGGGCGATCGGGCGACGCCGGATCGGGACGCAGCGCGCTCACTGCACGTCTCGCGCGGGGCCGCGCCGCAGCGCGAAGGCGGTGGTGCCGGCCACCTGCTTGTAGACGCGCGCGAGATACAGACCCAGCACGCCCGCCGCGCACCACACGCCGCCCAGCACGAACACCGCGAGGGCGATCGCCGGCGCGAGCCAGCCGGCGGGCTCGAGCAGCGCACACAGCGCGAGCGCGAGCGCGCCGATCCCGACGCCCGCCGTGCCGACGACGCCGAGCAGCACCAGCGGAACCGTCGTGAAGCTCGTCACGAGGTCGAGGTTGATGCGCACCAGCGCGCCGAGCGTGTAGCGCGATCCGCCTCCCGCGCGCGGCGCGTGCGCGACGTCGACTTCCGCGACCGGATAGCCGAGCCACAGCGCGAGCGGAAAGATCGGCTTGCCCGGCGCCCACACCGTGCGCAGCGAGTCGATCACCTCGGAGCGGTACGCCTTGAACTGCCCGCCGAAGTCCCGGATCGACGCACCGGTGAGCAGCCGCGCGAGTCCGTGCACGACGCGCGACCCGAAATAGCGCCAGGTGCGCTCGTAGCGCTGTGCGCGGCGCGCCGTCGCCACGAACGCGCCCTTGTCGATCGCGTCGAGCAGCTTCGGGATTTCTTCGGGCGGATTCTGGAGGTCGCCGTCGAGGGTCACGACCACGCGGCCGCGCGCCGCGAAGATCCCACACGCGAGCGCTGCGACCTGGCCGAAGTTGCGCGTGAACTCGAACACGCGCACGCGCGGGTCCTCCGCCTCGAGTTCGCGCAGCTTCGCGGCCGTGCCGTCACGGCTGCCGTCGTCGACGAGGATCAGCTCGAACTCCGTGCGCCGCGCCTCGAGCGTCGCGCGCGTGCGGCGCACCAGCTCGACGACGCTCTTCTCTTCGTCCAGGAACGGAACCACGATCGAGGCGTCGATGCTCACGTCGCGAGACCTCGGCTCGCGCCGCGCAGGATGCGCCGCGCCGCGTCCTCGCCCTCGCAGAGCAGCAGATCGATCGCCGAGAGATGCGAGACGAACGGGCCGTGCAGCTGGCGATGGGTCGGATGGACGTAGTGGTGGAAGTGCACGCGCATGCCGGACCGTTCGAAGAGCGGCACGTCGAAGTAGCCGCGGCCCGCCTCGCCCTCGACGAGTTCGGTCGCACCGAGCGCTTCGAGGTAGGCGATGATGCGGTGCGTGGGGCCCGGCCGTTCCGGGAAGCGCGCCGCATAGCGCGCCTCGAGCCCGAGTTCCGACGAGAGCAGGATCGGCGTCGTGATGGCGAAGCGTTCGGCGAAGAGCCGGATGGTCGGCAGCGACGCTTCGGGCAGGCGCGCGGCGTTCTCCGGCAGCGCCGCCTCGAGCGCGTCGAGAAGCTCCGCGTCGGCCGTCGCACCCGCATAGAGATGGCGCAGCGTCGCGAGATGCTTGCGGCGCCAGGGCACGCCGGGATCGAGCGCGACGTCGCGGATCGCGCAGCCCTGTTCGGCGCGCACGGGCAACGTCAGCCACTGCGCGCCTTCGGGACCCTTCACGCGATTGCGGTGCGTCCAACCCGACGACGAGTACGGGAGTTCGTCGGCCACGAGAAAGGCGTCGACGTGCAACATCTGGTCGAAATACCCGAGCCAGGGCAGATAACCAGGTTGGATGCCCGCGATGCGTGTCGCCAACGCCGCCTCCGGCGCCCCGGCTGGTGGCGCGTTCGGAGAGAGGACGCGCGGCTCGGTCGGGGCGCACGATGGTATCATGCGCGCGTGCCCGCGCAGGTCCCGATTCCGCTCGCTCCGTTCCCGCGGCGCATCAACGTCGAGCCCACCAACCATTGCAATCAGCGCTGCCGGCTGTGTCCGCGCCAGGCATTCACGCGGCCGCTCGGCTTCATGGCGACCGGACTCTTCGAGCGCATCGCCGACGAATGCGCGGGTCACGACACGTCGCTGTGGCTGCACTTCCTCGGCGAGCCGCTGCTGCATCGCGGCGTCGTCCCGATGCTCCGCTACGCGCGGCGCGCCGGTGTGCGGCGCGTCGGGCTCTCCACCAACGGCGTATCGCTGCACGGCGCGGTCGCGGAGGCGCTGCTCGGGAGCGGCATCGACCGCCTCGAGTGCTCGATGGA
>JALOQG010000306.1 GCA_025453505.1 Myxococcota bacterium
CGTCGGATGGGTGCTCGGCCTCGACTGGTACGGCTTCCCCGACACGCTGCTCTCCGCGCAGCTCTTCCAGAGCTTCCTCACCGACCATCGGCCGGGCGTGATCCGTGATCGTCTCGACAACAGCGTGACCGTACTCGCGCGACGCACCTTCCGGCACGAAACGCTGACGCTCGAGACGATCTGGATCCAGAGCATCAACGACGGCGACGGCCTCGTGCGCCCGCGCGTCGAGTACGCGGTGCGCGACGACCTCCAGGTGTGGATGGGCTTCGACGTCTTCTACGGCACGCGCGACGGCATCTACGGCGAGTTCGACGAGAACGACCGCTTCGTCGTCGGCTTCGAGTGGGGGCTCTAGCGGCGATCCCGCGAGACCCGACATGGGGCGGCGGCGAGTGGACGCCGGATCGCCGCTAGAGCACGACCGGCAGCTCGAGGTGGGTGTGGTAGACGAAGTCGCGGTGCTCCATCAGCGCGGGGTCGATCGCGGCGCGCACGGCGGGATCGCGCACGGCGTACGCCGCGCGCGTGTCGGCGCGCATCGCGCACAGCTCCGGCGGCAGCGGCTCCAGCATCGCGGCGAAGGCGGCCCACCAGACGTCGAGCGCGGTCAGCGAATCGCCGACGAGGTAGCGACGGCCCGCGGCGCGCTGCGCGGCGAAGCGGCGCGAGAAGGCGCCGACGATCTCGACGACGCGCCGCGACGCCGCCTCGGCGAGCGCCGCGTCGTAGCCGTAGCGGCTCGCGAGGTAGCCCGTGATCGGGAGCTGCGGCGCCACCTGCATGAGCTGGTGCACGAGCGCCAGCCGCCGGCACCAGCCGAGCCCGAACTCGCCGCACAGCTCGCGTCCGAGCCCGAAGACCATGGCGCGCTCTTCCACGTCGTCGGGGATCAGCTTCGGTGTGGGCGCGATGCGCTCGGCGAGCAGCGCGATGTCGATCCAGTGATGCCGCGGCGGCTCGTCGTTCCAGACCGCGACCGGCGCGTCGTCGCGGCCGGTCCACGCGCGCAGCGCGTCGTTGTCGCCACCGACCTGCTGCGCGACCCGCGCGTACGCGATGCCCTTCGCGAAACAGATTCCCTTCGCGGACTCGCCCCACGGTCCGGGCACGCCGGCCGAGAGCACGAGCCGGAGTCCGGGCGCCGTGCGCGCCGTCTCGACGTCGATCCACGCGCCCGTCGCGGGCATCAGTACGGCAACGCAGCGCCGTCGCTGCGCGGATCGCTGGCGCCGAGATGCCAGCCGGTCTTCGGATCGATCACGATGACCTGTGCGCTCGACCAGTTGCGCTCCGCGACCTTCACGGCGTGGCCCCGGCGGAGCAGGCCCTCGCGCACGTCGGCCGGGATCGCGGCCTCGATCGAGAGCTCGTCGGGCTCCCACTGGTGATGAACGCGCGGCGCGGCGAGCGCCTCCGAGGGGTCGAGGCCGAACTCGAAGACGTTGACGAGCGCGAGCAGCACGGTCGTGATGATGCGCGGACCGCCCGGCGAGCCCGCGACCATGCGCACCCGGCCGTCCTCGAGCACCAGCGTCGGCGTCATGCTCGAGAGCGGACGGCGGCCCGGGCCGACCGCGTTCGAGCCGTTCACGTCGACGAGACCGAACGCGTTCGGCGTGTTGCGCGCCACCGCGAAGTCGTCCATCTCGTCGTTGAGCACGATGCCGGTGCCGGGCACCGTGATGCCGGAGCCGAAGAGCAGGTTCACGGTCTGCGTGATCGCGACCGCATTGCCCGCCGCGTCGGTGACCGAGAGATGCGTCGTTCCGCCTTCGGAGAGCGGCAGCGCGCCGAGGCCCGGACCGTCCACGCGGATCGCGACTTCGCTGCGGCCCCACGTCCAGGGCGCGCGGCGCAGCCGGCCCGGCAGGATGCGCGCACGCAGCTTCGCGGCGTAGGCCGGGTCGATCAGTGCCGCCGTCGGAACCGCGACGAAGTCGGGATCGCCGAGATACGCGGCGCGATCCGCGAAGGCCAGCTTCATCGACTCCGCGATGCGGTGCAGCGACGCCGACGAGCCCGGGCCGAGCGGCTTCAGGTCGAAGCCCTCGAGGATGTTCAGCATCTGGATCAGCGCGACGCCGCCCGACGACGGCGGCGGGAACGACACGATCTCGCGTCCGCGATAGCGCCCGCGCACCGGCTCGCGACGCTTCGTCGCGTAGCCCGCGAGATCCTGCTCGGTCACGAGGCCGCCGCGCCGCTGCATCTCGGCCGCGATCTCGCGCGCGATGCGGCCGCGATAGAAGAGAGCGGGCCCCTGCTTCGCGAGCGCACGCAGCGTCGCGGCGAGCTCCGGCTGCACCAGCTTCCAGCCCGGCGCAATCGGCGTGCCTTCGGGCGGGAGCTGGATCGCCGCGGTCTCGGGGAAGCGCGCCGCGAGACCCATCTGTTTCCACACGCCGAGGATGCGCGCGTGGCGCAGCGAGATCGGAAAGCCGTCCTGCGCGAGCGCGATCGCCGGCGCGAGCACTTCGGCGAGCGACTTCGTGCCGTAGGCGGCGAGCGCCTCGGCGAGTCCCGCGACGAGACCCGGCGTCGCGACGGCGAGCGGGCCGGTTCGCGACGCGTCGGCGGGCACTCCTTCACGCACGAAGAGATCGGCGGTCGCGGCGGCCGGCGCCGTCTCGCGCGCGTCGAGCGCGACGATCTCGCCGTTCGCGAGATGCAGCAGCAGGAAGCCGCCGCCGCCGACGCCCGAGTGGTACGGCTCGGTGACGCCGAGCGCGAAGGCGGTCGCGACGGCGGCGTCGATCGCGTTGCCGCCGGAGGCCAGCATCGCGTGACCGGCGGCGGCCGCGTGCCGCTCGGCCGCGACGACCATGCCGCGCATGCCGACCGCGGGCGCGGGCGCCGCCGCTTCGGCGCGCAGCGGAACCCGGACGATCGAAAGGGCGACCCACAGGATGGCGAGGACACGGCTCGTCCGAAGCATGGCGGCCGACCGTATCACAGGCGGCCGTCGTCGCTCCGGCGGCGCTCCGGGCCCGCGAACGATCCCCCTCCGATGCCGGCCCGGAGCTCCTCGCCAAGGCAGCGTCCCGCGATACGTTGCGCGCATGAACCGACGCAGCACCCTGCTCGCTCTCGCCCTGGTCCTGTGCGCCTGCAATCGCGACGCTGGCGACGCCGCCGGCACTGCATCCGCACCGCTTCCCGAGCCGCCCGCCGCAGCCGCCGGCTCGGTCCCCGTCGCCGTACTCGCGATCCGCGACTTCGGCGAGGTTCGCGTCGCATTGCGCAGCGACGTCGCGCCGAAGACGGTCGAGAACTTCACCAAGCTGGCCGGCGAGAAGTTCTTCGACGGGACCACGTTCCATCGCGTGATTCCCGGCTTCATGATCCAGGGCGGCGATCCGCTCTCGAAGGACCGCGATCCGCGCAACGACGGAATGGGCGGCCCGGGCTACGCGATTCCCGAGGAAGCGAACGGCATCCGGCACCGGCGTGGCGTGGTGTCGATGGCGAACGCAGGCCCGAACACCGGTGGCAGCCAGTTCTTCGTATTGGTCGGCGACGCGCTGCATCTCGACGGCAAGCACACAGCCTTCGGCGAAGTGGTCGCCGGCATGGACGTCGTGGACCGCATCGTCGGCACCGAGCGCGACCAGTACGGCCGCTGGGGTCCGCCGGATCGCCCGCGGAAGGACGTCGTGATCGAGTCGGTGACGATCGAAGCGCCCGCGGCGGCGGCGCCGTGAAGCTCGGGCTCTACGGCATCAACTTCGGCGTCTGCACGCAGCCGGACGACGTCGTGCGCGTCGCGCGCGCCGCCGAGGCCGCGGGCTTCGAATCGGTATGGACGGCGGAGCACGTGGTGCTCCCCGATCCGCAGGTGCCGCCCTCCCCCGTTCCCGCGCACGTGCCGATCCTCGATCCCGCCGTGGCTCTCGCGTTCGTCGCCGCGCACACGACGCGGATCCGCCTCGCGACCGGCATCGTGATCCTCCCGCAGCGCAATCCGGTCGTGCTCGCCAAGGAGATGGCGAGCCTCGACGTGCTCTCGAAGGGACGCCTGATCCTGGGCGTCGGCGTCGGCTATCTGAAGCCCGAGTTCGACGCGATCGGCGCCGACTTCGCCCACCGCGGCGCGCGCATGGACGAATCTCTCGACGCGATCCTCGCGCTGTGGACGCAAGCGAAGCCGGCCTTCGCGGGCGAGACGATCCGCTTCGGTGGCATCGACGCGCAGCCGCGTCCGGCGCAACGCCC
>JALOQG010000307.1 GCA_025453505.1 Myxococcota bacterium
CGTCGCGACCGGCGCGGGCGACGCCGCACCGGCCACGCTGCGCGCCGTCGAGCGCGTGCTCGATCCGGTGCCGGTCGTGTCGCCCGGCCTGATCGAGCTGCTGATCGACGCCGCACGCGACGTCTTCTGTCCGGTCGGCCTGGCGCTCGCGTGCGCGACGCCGTCGGGATCCGCGCCGCGCGCGCAGCCGGGCTTCGCGCTGACCGCGCGCGGTCGCGAGGCGCTCGCGCGCGGCGCCGTCGCGGCTTCACTGCGACCGCTCCTGGTCTGGCTCGAGAGTGCGCCGCGCCCGCGGCGCGAGATCGAGCGACGCTTCGCGGACGCGCGCAGCTTCCTGCGCGAGCTGGTGCGCGACGGCCTGCTCGTGGCGGAGTCCGTCGAGACGGGACCCGGCGCGCGCGCACCGACGCGGCGCATGGCGCGCGTCGCCGCACACGCGGACGTCGCGGCGCTGCGCGCCGGTCCGCTCGCGCGCGCGAAGCGACGCGCCGCGCTGCTCGAACGCATCGCCGGCGAAGGTCCGCTCGCGGTCGCGGCGCTCGGCGGAGCGAGCGAAGCGCTGCGACAGCTCGCGGCGCGAGGCTGGATCGAACTCTACGACGAAGAGACGATCGCGGGCCTGGCGCCCGCGGGTGCACTCGCCGACGTCGACGCAGCGCCGCCGCCGCTCACCGACGATCAGCAGACCGCCTTCGACGCGATCGCGGCCGCCGTCCACGCCGGCCGCGACGAACGATTCCTGCTGCACGGCGTCACCGGCAGCGGCAAGACCGAGGTCTACCTGCGTGCGATCGCCGAGACGCTCGCGGCGGGACGCCAGGCGCTGGTGCTGGTGCCCGAGATCACGCTGACCCACCAGCTCGTCGCGCGGCTGACCGCGCGCTTCGGCACGCGCGTCGCCGTGCTGCACAGCCAGCTGCGGCCGGGCGAGCGCATCGCGGAGTGGCGCCGCCTGCTCGGCGGCACGACGCGCATCGCCGTCGGCGCGCGCTCCGCGCTCTTCGCGCCGCTCGACGAGCTCGGCCTGATCGTGATCGACGAGGAGCACGAGCCCGCCTACAAGAACGAAGAGGGCTTTCGCTACCACGCGCGCGATCTGGCGGGACGCCGCGCGGCGCTGGCGCGCTGCCCGCTGGTGCTCGGCTCCGCGACGCCCGCGCTCGAGTCGCGTTTCGCTGCCGAGCGCGGCGCGCTGCGGCTGCTCTCGCTCCCGCACCGGATCGGCGGCCGGCCGCTGCCCGCCGTCGAGCTGGTGGACCTCGAGAAGGAACGAGCGATGCAGCCGCGCGGCCGGCGTCTCATCGTATCCCGCACGCTGCACGCCGCGATCGCCGAGACGCTCGCCGACCACGGCCAGGCGATCCTGTTCCTGAACCGGCGCGGCTTCTCGACCCGCATCTTCTGCTTCGAGTGCGGCCACGCCGAGACGTGTCGCCACTGCGAGATCTCGCTCGTCTATCACGCGCACGAGCAGAAGCTGCGCTGCCACTACTGTCACTACGAGATCGATCCGCCGGAGACCTGCTCGCAGTGCGGCGCGCCCGACACCGCGCTGCTCGGCCTCGGCACCGAACGGCTCGTCGAGGAGCTGCGGCGCCGCTTTCCGGAAGCGCGCATCGCGCGGCTCGATCGCGACACCGCGAGCAAACGCGGCGAGACCGAGCGCGTGCTCGGCGCACTCGCCGCGGGCGAGATCGACCTGCTCGTCGGCACGCAGATGATCGCCAAGGGTCACCACTTCCCGGGCGTGCGCCTCGTCGGCGTGGTCGCGGCGGACCAGAGTCTGCACTTCCCCGACTTCCGCGCGGCCGAACGCACCTTCCAGCTGCTCACGCAGGTCGCGGGCCGCGCCGGACGCGGCGGCGCGCCGGGCCGCGTCGTGGTGCAGACCTTCGCGCCCGACCACTACGCGATCCGCCCCGTGCGCGAGCACGACTACGAAGCCTTCTACCGCGCCGAGATCGAGCACCGCGCGGCGCTCGGGTACCCGCCCTTCGGCCACATCGTGCACGTGTCGGTGTCGGGACCCGAAGAGGCCGCGACCGCCGCGGCCGCGGAACGACTCGCCGATCTCGCGCGCCAGGCGGGCGACGCCGCGGACGCCGACCCGACGCGTGCGTTCGCGGTGCTCGGCCCCGGCCCGGCGCCGATCGCGCGGCTGCGCGACCGCTTCCGCTTCCAGTTGCTGATCAAGGGCGGCGACGAGAAACGCGTGATGGAGGCGGGCCGCGCGCTCGCGGCCGTCGCGCACCGCCGCGGCGAGCTCGGCGAGGTGCGCGTCCAGGTCGACCCGAACCCCGTCAACATGCTCTGAAGCGGCCGCGATCGTTCGCTAGATTGCGCGCATGGCGATCCTCGAAGTCCTCGACTTTCCCGATCCGCGCCTGCGAAGGCGCTCGGAGCCGATCGAGAAGATCACGGACGAATTGCGCCAGCTCGCCGCCGACATGCTCGAGACGATGTACGACGAACCGGGCATCGGCCTCGCGGCGCCGCAGGTCGGCCACGCGATCCGCCTGATCGTGGTCGACACCGATTGGACGGACGAGGGCGCCGAGCGCAAGCCGTGCGTGTTCGTGAACCCGCAGATCGTCGAACGCAGCGGCGAGACGACCTGGAACGAGGGCTGCCTCTCGGTGCCCGACTTCAACGCCGACGTCGATCGCGCCGAGCGCGTCGTGCTGAAGGCGCTCGATCTCGAAGGGGCCGAGGTCACGGAGACCGCGACGGGTCTGCGCGCGGTCTGCTTCCAGCACGAGATCGACCATCTCGACGGCGTGCTCTTCATCGACCGCATCAGCCGCCTCAAGCGCAATCTCTACATCGGCAAGCGCAAGAAGGCGTTGCAGGAAGAGGGCCGCGCCTGGACGTCCACCGGCGAGCGGCCCCCGATCGCGATCGCGAAGATGGAGGCGGCCCGTTGAGGCGCGTGCCGTCGGCGCGCCGGACGCCGCGCTGATTCCGCTGCGCCTCGTCTTCTTCGGCACGCCCGCCTTCGCCGTTCCGACGCTGGAGCGTCTGCTGGCCGGGCCGCACGCCGTGGCCGCCGTGGTGACCCAGCCCGATCGGCCGCGCGGCCGCGGCCGCCACGTGACACCGTCGCCGGTCGCCGAAGCGGCCGCGCGCGCCGGCGTGCCGGTGCTGCGTCCCGAGCGGGTCGGTGCGCCCGAGAGCGTCGCCGCGCTGCGTGAGATCGGCGCCGACCTCGGCATCGTGGTGGCGTTCGGACAGTTCCTGCCGAAGTCGGTGCGCACCTTGCCGCGACTCGGATATCTCGTGAACGCCCACGCGAGCCTGCTGCCGCGACACCGCGGTGCGGCGCCGATCGCGCACGCGATCCTCGCCGGCGACGCCGAAACCGGCATCTCGGTGATGCGCGTGGATCGCGAAATGGACGCGGGACCCGTCGCTCTCGTGCGTACGACGCCGATCGGGGACGACGAGACGACCGGCTCGCTCGAGATCCGCCTCGCGGCGATCGCGGCCGATGCGATCGCGGAGGCCGTGGAACGGGCCGCCGCGGATCGCATCACGTGGACGGAACAGGACGACGCGCGTGCCACGCTGGCGCCGAAGCTCGGCCCGGAGGATGCGCGCCTCGACTGGAACCAGGCGGCGATCGCGCTGGCTCGCCGCGTGCGCGCGATGGCGCCGAAGCCGGGCGCCTTCACCGACTGGCGCGGCGAGCGGCTGCGCGTGCTCGCCGCCGAAGCGATTGGCGACGCCACGACGGATCCTCCGGGCACGCTCCGGCTCGGCGGCGCCGCGCCGCTGCGGATCGCCACGCGCGACGGCTGGCTCGCGTTGCGCGTCCTGCAGCGCGCGGGCGGCAAACCGCTCGACGCCGACGCCTTCCTGCGCGGCCGTCCGTTCGCGGACGGCGAGCGGCTCGGATGAAGCCCGCGACGAACGCCGATGCGCGCAGCGTCGCGCTGTACGTGCTCGAGCGCGTCGCGGCCGAAGGCGCCTATGCCGATCTGGCGCTGCGCGCGGCGCTCGCGCAGAGCGGACTCGACGTGCGCGACCGCGCCTTCGCCACCGAGCTCGCCTACGGCACGCTGCGCTGGCGGGGGCATCTCGACTTCCTGCTCGCCGGCGTCCTCGACCGGCCGCTCGATCGCATCGAAGCGCGGGTGCTCGCCGTGCTGCGGCTCGGCGCCTATCAGCTGGTCTTCTGCGACCGCGTGCCGGACGCCGCGGCCGTGTCGGACACGCCACGCGGGCGCTGCCCGCGCTCGCGGACGATCCGGTCGGCCACCTGGTGGACGCGCTCTCGTTTCCGCGCTGGATCGCGGAGCGCTGGGTCGCGGCGTTCGGCCCGGACGAGGCGGCGGCCCTCGCGGCGGCGTCGAACGCGGCACCGCCGCGTACGCTGCGCGCAAATCGAACGCGCGGCTCGCGCGACGCCCTGCTCGCCGAACTGCGCACGCGCTTCCCCGACGCCACGGCGTGTCGCTTTGCGCCGGACGGCATCTCGCTGGGACTTCGCGGCGACCCGATCGCGGACGTCGCCTTTCGCGAGGGCCGCATGACGGTGCAGGACGAAGCCTCGCAGCTCGTCGTCGAACTGCTCGATCCGCAGCCCGGCGAGCGCGTGCTCGACGCCTGCGCCGCGCCCGGCGCCAAGGCCACCGCGATCGCCGAACGCGTCGGAGCCGCCGGACGCGTGATCGCAATGGATCGGCATCCGCGCCGCCTCGCACTGGTCGCGCGCGATGCGGAGCGGCTCGGGCTCGATTGCATCGCGGCGTTCGTCGTGGACGCGAGCGCGCCGGCGCTCGCCGGCCTCGAGGACGACGCGCCGTTCGACCGCATCCTCGTCGATGCGCCCTGCTCCGGTCTGGGATCGCTGCGCCGCAACCCGGACGCACGCTGGCGCGTGCAGCCCGAAGCGATCGAGGCGCTCGCCGCCGAGCAGCGCGCGATCCTCGCCGCCGTGCTGCCGCGCTTGAGGCGCGGCGGAACGCTCGTCTACAGTACATGCACCCTGACCATCGAGGAGAACGAGAGCGTGGCATCCTGGCTGCTCGCGCACGCGCCGGACCTGCGGCGCGTCGGGATCCCGGAACTCCCTGCATCGCTGCACGAGCTGCTCGACGCCGACGGCGCGCTGCGCTGCTGGCCGCAGCGCCACGACAGCGACGGCTTCTACGCCGCACGCTTCGAGCGTCGCTCGTGAGCCGCCGCGTCGTGATCGCGCCGTCGATCCTCTCGGCGGACTTCGGGCGTCTCGCGGAAGAGGTCGCTGCGATCGAGAGCGCGGGCGCCGACTGGGTGCACGTGGACGTCATGGACGGCCGCTTCGTCCCGAACATCACGATCGGTCCGGTCGTGGTGGAGGCCGTCGGGCGCGCGACTTCGCTGCCGCTCGACGTCCACCTGATGATCGTCGAGCCCGAGAAATACGTCGCGGACTTCGCGAAGGCCGGGGCCGCGACGATCGGCGTGCAGGTCGAGGCGTGTCCGCACCTGCACCGCACGCTCGCGCAGATCCGCGAGGCGGGCGCGCGCGCGTGCGCGGTGCTGAATCCCTCGACGCCCGCGAGCGCAGTCGAGACCGTGCTCGGCGATCTCGATCAGGTGCTGGTGATGACGGTGAACCCGGGCTTCGGCGGGCAATCGTTCATCCACTCGATGCTGCCCAAGATCGAACAGCTGCGGAGCTGGATCGATACGCGCGGGCTCTCCGTCACGCTGGAGGTCGACGGCGGCGTGAAGCCCGGGATCATCGGCCCGTGCGCGCGCGCCGGCGCCGACGCCTTCGTGGCCGGCACCGCGGTGTTCGGAACCGGCGACTACGCGGCGGCGATCGCCGCGCTGCGACGCGAGGCCGAAGCGGTCTAGCGAGTGCGCGAGCGGAGCGCCGTGCGCGAACGCTGCGGTGTCGGGTGCAGTGGCGCGGCGGGCGGCGTGCCCGCCGCGAGTGCGCACGCGATCTCGAGCAGCGCGCGAGGATCTTCGTCCCAGACGTAGAAGCGCGCGCCGTGCGCGGCGTACCCGACGCCGTGTCGCTCGATCCGCACGCCCTGCCCGGTTCCGTCCTGGCGCATACGAAGCGGAGGATCGGCCGCGCGCATGACGATCCGACGACGGCCGCGCGCTGTTTCGAAGGACTGAGAGAGTCTGCTAGCGCGCGTGCCCGAGCTTGTCGGCGTGCTTCACGTTGCGCGCCTCGACCACCATGATCACGGACTCGGCGATGTTGGTGGCGTGATCGGCCACGCGCTCGAGGTTCTTCGCGACCAGGATCAGGTCCACTTCCTGCTGGTACTGATCCGGATGGGTGCGGATCGCGTCGAGCGCCTCGCGGATCACCCGGTCCTGGTCATCGTCGATGCGGTCGTCGTCGGCCAGCAGCTT
>JALOQG010000308.1 GCA_025453505.1 Myxococcota bacterium
CTTGAAGTCCTCGCCGCGATCGATCTTGTACGCCGCGTGCAGCACCATCAGCTTGCACTGGTACAGCTCCATGGTGCTGTCGGCGATCATCCACTGGATGCCCTGCTTCTCGCCGAGCAGCGAGCCGTGCGCGTAGCGCTTCATCGAACGATCGATCGTCATGTTCAGCGCCGTCTCGGCCTGCCCGATCCAGCGCATGCAGTGCGCGAGCCGCGCCGGACCGAGCCGGTACTGGCCGAGCCGGTGGCCGTCGCCGGGCCCGCCGAGGATGTTCTCCTTCGGGACGCGCAGGTTCGTGATGCGGATCTCGCAGTGGTTGTGGCTCGGGCCGCTCATCGTGTGGATGTCGCGCACGATCTCCCATCCCTCGCTCGGGATGTCGACCAGGAAGGCGCTGTTGGTCGCCTGCGGGATCTCGGGAGCGTCCTCGGTGCGCGCGATCAGGATCGCGAAGTTCGCGCCGTGCGCGCCCGAGATGAACCACTTGTGTCCGTTGACCACCCAGTGGTCCCCGTCGAGAACGGCGCGCGTCTGGATCAGCGTCGGGTCGGAGCCCGCGACTTCCGGCTCGGTCATCGCGAAGCACGAGCGCATGCGGCCGTTGCAGAGCGGATGCAGGTACTTCTGCTTCTGTTCCGGCGTCGCCCAGTGGTGCAGCGTGTGCATGTTGCCCTCGTCGGGCGCCTGCGCGTTCATCGCGAACGGGCCGAAGCGCGACTTCGCCGCTTCCGCCGCCACGGCCGCCATCGCGACATGCCCGAGCCCCATGCCGCCGTACTCCTCCGGCATGTGCGGCAGCCACAGGCCCCACTCCTGCGCGGCCTGGCGCATCTTGATCACCTGCTCGACGAGCGTCTTGCGATCGCCTTCGTGGGCCTCGATCTCGCGTTCGGCGGGCCGCACGACCTTCTCGAGGAAGTCGCGCACCCGGTGGCGGACGACCTCGACCTCTTCGGGAAAGCGGAAATCGATGGCCACGGGATCTCCTCGGGCAAATGCGAGCGCCACCGCGCGCCGGCGAGCCCGGAGCGTACGGCGACGGACGCGCGGTGGGGTCGGCTCAATCAGTGCCAGACGGGGAGGCGAACGCGGGAGGCGACGATCCGGTGGGCGCCGTCGATCACCGTCCGCAGCGGATCGGGCGCCCGCCAGACGGCCATCGCGGTCTCGCCGACGAGCCGCTCCGACATGCCCGTCAGCAGCGCGCCGCCGCCCGTGAGACACAGGCCCGACTCGCGCACGTCCTCGGCGAGCTCCGCGGGAAGCTCCGCGACGAAGCGCCCGATGCAGGCCACGATCGCGTCCACGACCGGATCGAGCGCGTCGTGCAACGCGTCGATCTCGATCGAGGCGCGGATCGGTCCGGCACCGTGCAGCGGACTGCCGACGACGCGCAGCATGCGCTGCCAGCTCGACAGCGGCCCGACGCCGACCTCGCGCAACACTCGCTCCGCTTCGACCGGCGACACGCGCACACCGGCGCCGACCTCGATCCATTCCGCGGTCGCGCGGCGCAGATCGGCGACCGCGACGCGAACCGCCTGGCTGGCGACCAGCGCCCCTTCGCGGACTACCGCGCAATCCGTCACGCCCTCGCCGATGTCCACCAGCAGCTGGCCGCGCGGGTTCGCCACGTCGAGGCCCGCCCCGACCGCCGCCGCGAACGGCTCGGGAACGACCGAAACCGCGCGTGCGCCGGCACACAGCACCGCCTCGACCAGCGCGCCGCGTTCGTCGGGCGTGGCGTCGCTCGGCACGCAGGCGAGTGCGCGCGGCCCGCGGAAGCGGCGTCTCGGCACCGCACGCAGCAGCTCGCGCACAACCGTGGCGGCGGCGGCGGCGTCGATCACCACGCCGCCGCGCAGCGCCGCGCAGATGCCACCGGGTCGCCACACCGTCGATGGACGTGTCAGCGGCGTCAGCCGCGGCTCGACATGGATCCGTGTCGCTGCGGTGCCGACGTCGATGGCGAGATCGAAATCGTTCGTTCGTTGCAACACGTGCTTCCCCTTCGAAGAACGGAGACGAGTGGAGTCGTTGCGCGCATCGCGACGACCGCTTGCCGCGCTCAAGGCCGGCGTGTTGCCGCCAGTTGGAACAGCGCCTTGGCGCCCTCGCGCATGCCCGCGAAGCGGGTGTCCTGCGTCTGTCCCTGGTGAAAGCGGAAGTAGATCTGCTGCAACACGACCGCCATCTTGAAGGTGCCGAAGACGAGGTAGTACGGGAGCAGCGACAGATCGCGGCCGCTCCGCTCCCCGTAGCGCTGCGCCGCTTGCTCGCGGCGCAGGAAGCCCGGCGCCAGCGTCGGCATCGGATTGAGCGAGCCGGGCACTTCGTCGGGGTCGTACCAGACGGCGAGCACGGTGCCGAGATCGCAGAGCGGATCGCCGCGCGTGCACATGTCCCAGTCGTAGACGGCGACGCAGCGGCCCGGATCGTCGGCGGCGACCGCCATGTTGTCGAGCCGCCAGTCGTTGTGCAGCAGCGTCGCCGGAGGCGACACCGGAAGATTGTCGAGCAGCCACTTCTGGAGTTCGTCGGCGAGCGAGAACTCCTCCACCTTCGCCCGCTCCCAGCGGCCGGTCCAGCCCTTCACCTGGCGCTCCAGGAATCCTTCGGGCCGCCCGAGATCGCCGAGCTCCGCGCGCACGGGATCGACGGCATGGAAGTCGGCGAGCACGTCCACGACGACGCTCGCGAGCTTGCGGTTCGCGCTCTCGTCGCGGCCGCCGCCGAACTCCGGCGGGATCGCGCCGCGCACCACCACGCCGTGGCGCCGCTCCATCACGAAGAACGGCGCTCCGATCAGCGCGGGGTCGTCGCAGAACGCGAACGAGCGCGGCGCCAGCGGGAAGGCCTTCCAAAGCACCGAGAGCACCCGGTGCTCGCGCGACATGTCGTGCGACCCCGGCGCGACCGGACCCAGCGGCGGACGCCGCAGCACGAACTCGCGCACGTCGGCGCCTTCGCCGAAGCGCAGCAGATACGTCAGGTTCGCATGGCCGCCACCGAACTGGCGCACCGTGAGCGGGCGCGCGCCGACGTCGAGGCGGTCGCGCAGCCAGGCCGCGACCCGCACCTCGTCGAAGCGCTCGTCCGGGCGGACCTCGATCACGTCGGAAGCGGGGTTCGGAGCGCTCATCGCGCGCATCCTATCGAGGCGCTTGCGGCTTGCCCAAGCCTCGTTACCGTACCGATCGTTACATACCGAGGATGCGAATGCCTGCTGGATCCCGGAACCGGAGCGCCCCCGCCTCGCCGAGCGCACGGCGCGCACAGGGCGAGGCCACCCGGGAGCGGATCCTCGACGCAGCCGTCGAGCTGATCGCCGAGCGCGGTTTCGCGGCCACCAGCATCGACGCCCTCTGCCAGCGCGCGAACGTCGTTCGCACCGCGATCTACTGGCACTTCGGCGCCAAAGAGGGGCTCGTCGTCCCGGTGATCGAACGCGTCGCGTCCGCGTGGATCGACGAGATCCAGCGCGCCGTGTTCCGCGAGGGCGATCCGCTCGCCCGCCTCGACCGCTTCGTCGACGGGCTGCGCCAACTCGTCATGGAGCGTCCGCACCTCGTGCGCCTGCTGCTCGCCCTCGCGCTCGAGCGCAGTGACCAGGACCCGGCGACACGCGCCGCCCTGCGCTCGATCTTCGAGCGCGCGCGCACCGCGATCGTGTCGGGCATCGACACCTCGCTCGGTCAGCCGTGGCCCGAGTCGGCGCTGATCGCGCGCACGGCCCTGGCGTTCGTCTCGCACGCGGTCGCGCAGCAGCTCGTCGATCCGCGGCCGGCGGAGACTCGGCAGCACTTCGCCGACCTGCGCACCGCACTGCTCCTGATGATCGGCGCTCGCCTGCGCGAGCGCGAAGTCGCCGCGCCCTAGAGGAGACCTCCGATGACCGCGTCCGCCCCGCCGGCTGCTGAAGAATTCACGCCCGACCCCGAACCGAGCGCCGTCGCCGATGCCGCCGGCTATCGAACGCTGCTCGAGCGCTTGTCGCACCAGTCCGTCGCCAAACACTATGCCGCGTACGCCGACATCCCGTGGGACGATCCCGCCTTCGCGCTGATCGCGAACGACTCGCGCTTCGAGCTTTCGCCGCACGACCCGATCGGGGCTACGACGTGGTATCGCGGGCTGCACCCCGCCGAGCGCGCGCGCTTCGGGCTCGAGCTGATCGCGAGCTTCGCGAAGATCGGC
>JALOQG010000309.1 GCA_025453505.1 Myxococcota bacterium
TCGATCAGGATGCGGGCCGGGAGGGCGTGTACGACGATGCCGCGCAGGCTGCGCTGGACGGGCGCGCCGTCGAGGGTCGCCGCGCGGATCGCGACGGGCGGCTCGATCACGATGCCGCCGCGCGGGATCTCGAGCCCCGGCTCGATCGCGACCTCGATGCGGCGCGGTCCCGCCGCGCGCATCGAGTACGCGAGCGGTCCGTAGTGGGTGCGCAGCCCGGCGACACGCACGCCGGGCTCCTGCTCGATCCACGCGAGCGGCACGCCGGCGCCGAGCACCAGCGTGTCGTCCTCGCGCTCGAACACGAAGAGCGAGCGCACGGCGCGCACGTGGCCCGCGGCGATCCACGCGTGCGGAAGATCGCCGACGAAGTTCGGCGCCGCCGGATCGCGCCACACGATCTCGCCCCACTGCCGCCAGCCGGGCGGGCGCTGGTCGCCGAGCAATTCGGTGAGCAGGTAGAGCGCATCGTCGCGACGCCCGAGCTGCACGAGCGCCTCGACGTTGCGCAACTCGTACGGCGTGTAGGCGTCCCACGCGATGCGACCGCCGCGGCGTCCGCGCACGTCCTCGACGTAACGCTGATACGTGCGTGCGAGCGCGTTCGCGGGCAGCACCGATCGCGCCAGCCCGGGGGCGAGGAAGATCGCGGTCGCGCTCGGGTCGAAATCGCCGAGATCGGCGGAGGCGGGAAGCGTGTCGAGCACGAAATGGCGCATCGTCGCCTCGATCGACGCCGCGAGATCGCGCTCGAAGGCGTCGGCGAGCGCGCTCCAGCGCGCCGCGTGCGCGCGCTTGCCGAGCAGCTCGGCCGCGAGCACGGCGTCGCGCAGCCCGCGCAGCGCCCACGCGTCGTCCCAGTACGAGTGCACCGGCCGCTTCGCGTAGCCCTCGTGGCTGATCGACTCGGGCAGCAGACCGAAGAAGCGCTGCGCGTCGCCGGATTCGTAGGCGGGTCCGAGCCGCTGCGCGCGCAGCGACTCGACGAACGCGACCGCGCGCTCGATGCGAGGCCACAGCTCGGCGACGAAGCGCACGTCGCGCTCGTAGCGGTGCAGCGACACGATGCCGTAGAGGAGCTGTCCGGGGCTGTCGTGCTCGGGCACCGGGTCCGCGCCGCGCCCGTCCACGCAGCACGGGACGCGGCCGTCCGGCGCCTGGTACGGCGCGTACCAGCGCAGGAACTCGCGCGCCTCGTCGGCGAGTCCGTGCTCGAGCAGCGCGCTCGCCATCAGCACACCGTCGCGGATCCAGGCGCGCGCGTAGGTGCGCGTGCCGGGCCGCAGCATCGGACCGTCGCGCGCGACGAGGATCTGGCCGAGCGCCGCGCGCAGCGACGCGACGAGATCGCCGGCCACGGGCGGCAGCGCGATCTCGAAGCGCGCGAGCCGCACGCGCCAGTGGCGCTGCGTCGCGGCGAGCGCGGCGGCGACGTGCGCGGGCGCGTCGGTGTCCCGCGGCAGCGACGCCAGGAACGGGCGCGGATCGCCGAACGGGATCGCGAGCGAGACCTCGGCCGACGCTCCCGGCGCGAGCGTGAAGCGATGCAGCGACGCGCCCGACGCGAAGCCCGCCGCGTCGAAGACGCGCCGTTCGGGCGGCACGCGGCCGGCCGCGAGATGCTTCGCGACCTCGCCCTGGTCGAAGCGCGCCGCGCCGAACGCGTCGGGCTCGGGCAGCCACGCGACGGCCTTCGCGCCGTTCACCCACACCGCGCGATCTTCGCGCGCGAGGTGATGGATCGGGCTGAAGCCGCCCGCGCCGTTGAGCGACTGCCACGGCGGATTGACCTGGAACGGACGCAGCGCCAGCCACAGCTCGACGTCGCGTGACGCCGCGCCGCGGTTGTCCAGCGCGTAGCGCGCCCACAGCACACCGTCCTGCGTCGCGAAGACGGTCACTGCGAGTGCGATCCCGTCTGCGCTCCGCCACTCGAGCGTGGGAATCGGCAGCGCGCCTTCGGCGAGCGACGCCGTGCTCACGACGTCGGCCCAGGTGACGAGGCGCCCGTCCACGCGCAGGAACGGTTCGACCGAGAACGAGCGCTGATCGACCTCGAGCAGGCCGTCGCTCGAAAGCAGCGCCTGGCGCGGGCCGCCGTCGGGACCGATCGCCGTCCACGTCGTCTGCTCGTCGAGGAAGTAGCGGGGATGCGTGCCGCGCGGAGCGGCGCGCGCGATCGAGCGGAAGAAGTCGTTCGGCGACTGCTTCGCCGCGTTCGGATCCTTCGGGCCGAGCAGGCCGCCTGCGCCGGGCGCGACCGCCGCGACCTGCGCGCAGCCGGCGAGCGAGAACGCGAGCGCGACGAATGCTCCTGCGACGGTGGCGCGGCCCCTCACTCGCGCAGCCCCGTCGTCACGATGCCCTGCATGTAGTGACGCTGCAGCGCCGCGAAGAGCGCGACGACGGGTGCCACCGTCAGCACGGCGCCCGCCATCATCAGCTCGACGTCCTGCACGTGTTCGCCGAGCAGGTTCGCGAGGGCGACGGGCAGCGTGTAGAGGCGATCGTCGGTCAGCACGACGAGCGGCCACAGGAAGTCGTTCCAGGTGCCGAGGAAGGTGAAGATCGCGAGCGTCACCAGGATCGGGCGCAGCAGCGGCAGCACGACGCGCGCGAAGATGCGCAGCTCGCCGGCGCCGTCGATGCGCGCGGCGTCGAGCAGGCTCTGCGGAATCGAGAGCGCGTACTGCCGCACCAGGAAGATCCCGAACACGCTCGCGAGTGTCGGCACCAGCACGCCCGCGTACGTGTTGACGAGCCCCAGCTGCTTGAGCAACAGGAAGAGCGGCAGCATGCCGACCTGGCCGGGGATCACGAGCGTCGCGAGCAGCACGCGGAAGATGCGGTCGCGGCCGGCGAAGCGAAGCTTCGCGAAGGCGTAGCCGGCGAGGGCGCTCGTCCCGACGCTGAGGACGGTCGCCGCCGCGGCGAGTCCCGCGCTGTTGGCGATCGTGCGCGCGAGGTCGAGGCGGCCGAAGAGCGTGCGGTAGTGCTCGAGCGTCAGCGCGCCGGCGCCGAGGCTGGCGACGAGATCGCTCGACGCGCCGCGCGGCACGAACGACGCCGCCAGCATCCACGCGAGCGGCAGCACGGTCAGGATCGCCGCCCCGATCAGCACCGCGTGCAGCACGAGCGAGCGCAGTGCGCGCATCAACGGGACTCCGCGAGCGGCCGCAGCCAGAGCTGCAGCGCCGTGCCGGCCAGCAGGATCGCGAAGAGCACGAACGCGACCGCCGCCGCGTAACCCATGTTCCAGTAGCGGAAGCCTTCCTGGAACGTGTAGAGCACCACCGACAGCGTCGCGTGCGACGGCCCGCCCTGCGTCATCACGTACGGCTCGGCGAAGAGCTGCAGCGAGCCGATCATCGTCATCACGGCGACGAAGAACGCGGTCGGTGCGAGCTGCGGCAGCGTGACGTGGCGCAGCTGCTGCCAGGCGTTCGCGCCGTCGAGCCGCGCCGCCTCGTAGAGCTTCTCGGGAATGCCCTGCAGGCCGGCCACGAAGATCACCATGTTGAAACCGAAGCCCTTCCAAACCGCGAGCAGGATCAGCGCCGGCATCGCCCAGAACGGATCGCCGAGCCAGTCGATCGGCCCGACGCCGGCGAGCCCGAGCACGTGGTTCACGAGACCGATGCGCGGGTGGTAGAGGAAGCGCCACACCACGGCGACGGCGACCAGCGTCGTCACGACGGGCAGGAAGAAGAGCGTGCGGAAGAGCGGACGCAAGCGCGTCAGCCGTGCGTGCACGAGCAGCGCGGCGGCGAGCGACACCGCGACCGAGAGCGGTCCGCCGACCCCCGCGAAGTACGCCGTGTTGCGCAGCGCGCGCCAGAAGAGCGGATCGGCGAGCAGCGCGCGGTAGTTGTCCGCACCGACGAAGCGCAAGTTCGCGGGATCGGCGACGGCGTAGAGATCGAAGTCGGTGAACGAGAGCGCGAGCGACGCCGCGACCGGCACGAACAGGAAGGCCGCCAGCGCGCCGAGCGCCGGCGCGACGAAGATCCAGGCGGCTCGCGAATCGGTCATGCGTCCCCCGAACGGGCCAGCTTCGCACTCATTCGGCGCGCAGCGAACGGCGCTTTTGGAGGATGCGGTCGACGTCCTGGTCGAGCGCCGCGAGCGCGGCGTCCGGGGGCGTCTCGCCTCGCACGGCGGCCTCCGTGTGGCGGCCGATCGCCGCCGCGATCCGC
>JALOQG010000310.1 GCA_025453505.1 Myxococcota bacterium
ATCGCGACGTTCATGAACGTGCGGCACGCGAACGCCGCGAGCGCGGTCAGCACCGCGCGATGCGTCGAGACCGCGCCCTTCGGATGGCCGGTCGTGCCCGACGTGTAGAGGATCGTCGCGTCGAGATCGGCGTGGAGATCGACTTGCGGCATCGCCGCACCGGGGACGACGGCGTCCTCCCAGTGCTCGGCGCCCTCCGGCAGCGCACCGGGCGTGCGCACCGCGATCACGCGGGCGCCGTGCTTCGCGAGCAGCGGCGCGATCCGGGCCGTGCGTTCCGCGTCGGCGATCACGAGCCGCGCGCCACTGTCGCCGAGCGCGTAGTCGAACTCGTCCGCCGTCCACCACGCGTTCATCGACACCGAGATCGCGCCGATCGACGTGATCGCCGCGAACGACACCACCCACTCCGGGTAGTTCCGCATCGCGATCGCGACGCGATCGCCGACGCCGACGCCGCGCAGGGCGAGCGCCGCCGCGAGCGCGTCCACGCGCGCCATCGTGTCGGCGAAGCTCCAGCGCTCGTCCTCGTAGACGAGGAACGTCTCGTCGCCGCGGGCGCGCGCCGTGTCGAAGAGCGCGCGCAGCGAGGGCGCCGCGTTCTTGAACACTTTCGTGCGGCGGCCGAGCACGTCGGCCTCGACGATCTCGTACGGCTTGCCCGGTCCCGTCGCCGCGGCGGCCGCCTCCTGCCAGCTCATGCCCATCGCGTCTCTCCGCTACGACGGCGGCGGCGCCGTCTCGCCCCTGGACACCACCACCGCCGCCGCGAGATCGCCGGTCACGTTCACCGTGGTGCGGCACATGTCGAGGAAGCGATCGACGCCGAGGATCAGGCCGATCGCTTCGGGCGGGACGTGGATCATGCCGAGGATCATCGCGATCACCGGGATCGATCCCGCCGGCACGCCGGCCGTGCCGATGCCGCCGAGCACGCAGATGCCGACGATGCCGAGCTGCTGCGCGAACGAGAGATCGACGCCGTAGAGCTGCGCGAGGAAGAGCACCGTCACGCCTTCGAAGAGCGCCGTGCCGTTCTGGTTCGCGGTCGAGCCGATCGTCAGCACGAAGCGGCTGACGTGCGAAGGCAGTTTCAGCTCGCGGTCGGCGACGAGCAGCGCGGTCGGCAGCGTCGCGTTGCTCGACGCGGTCGAGAACGCCGTCAGCATCGCCGCGCGGATGCCGCGGTAGAAGACGACGGGGCTCATACCGCCGAGCCAGCGCACCGAGATCGGATACGTGACGAGCATGTGCAGCGAGAGCGCGCCGACCACGACGCCGACGTACGCCGCCAGCTCGCCGAGCACTTCGTAGCCGAGCCGCGCGGTCGTCGTGAAGAGCAGGCACGCGACGCCGAGCGGTGCCATGCGGATCACCGTGCCGAGCAGCCACATCACGACGTCGAAGAGGCCCTGGAGTGCCTCTTCGAGGCGGCGCGCCGGCTCGGTGCGCACGGCCGCGAGTCCGATGCCGAGCAGCAGCGAGAACACCATCACCGCGAGCATGTCGCCGTCGGCGAGCGCTCCGACCACGTTGCTCGGCACGAGCTGCACGAAGAAGTCGGCGCCCGAGCGGCCGGCGAGCGGGGAGGGCGCCGACGCTGCCGCGGTGGTCGCGCGCAGCTTCGCGGCGAGTTCCGGATCGAGTCCGCGGCCCGGCCCGATCCATTCGACGAGACCGACGCCGAGCAGCACCGCGATCGACGACACCGCGAGCGTGTAGAGACCGAAGCGAAGTCCGACGCGCCCGAGGTGGCGCAGATCCCCGAGCCCCGCGACGCCGAGCGCGAGCGCCGGCACCACGAGCGGGATCACCAGCATCGAGAGCAGGCGCAGGAAGATCGTGCCGACCGGCGCCGTGAACCAGGTGATGACCTGCTCGACCCACGCGGCGTCCGGCGCGAGGAAGTGCACCGTGGTGCCGAGGCCCGCGCCGACGAAGAGGCCGAGCAGCATGCGTCGCGAGAGCGATCCGCTCACGCGATCGGCTCGGGCGTCGCGAGGTGCCGCTCGCGTGCGAGCGCGACGAGCGCCTTCAGCCCGCCGCGGAAGTGTGCGGCGTCGAAGCCGCCGGCGCGCATCTGCTCGGCGAGGTGGGCGCTCTTGAGACCGAACTCGCAGTAGAGCACGTAGCGCCCGTCCTTCGCGAACGAGCGCCACGCGACGCGCGCGCGCTCGAAGTCGAGGTGCAGCGCGCCCGGCCAGTGCCACGCCGCGAACGCGGTCCGCGAGCGCAGGTCGAGCACCGTGGCGCCGTCGGCGATCGCGTCCACTTCGAGTTCGGGAATGCCGAGCGCGTCCGGATCGAGCGTGTGCAGATCGAACACGCGCCGCGCTTCGATCGCGCGCGCGAGCGTCGCGGGATCGAGCAGCGATTCTTCCGCCGCGACGACCTCCGCGCGCGAGCTCGTCGCCGGCCGCGTCGGCACCATCGCGCAGTACTCGCCGACCACCGCCGAGAGCCTGGCCGTGCCGATCTTCTCGGCGCGGCGGATGATCTCGTCCTTGGTCGCGCCGACCAGCGGGCGCAGGATCGGCAGCGACGTCGCGTGCGAGATCGCCGCCAGGTTCGAGAGCGTCTGCGACGAGACCTGTCCGACGGCGTCGCCCGTCACGATCGCGTCGGCGCGGCGCATCCGCGCGATCGCCTCGGCGGCGCGCAGCATCTGGCGCTTGAGCAGGATCTGCCAGTAGCGCGTGCGGGTCCGCGCGCGGATCTCGGCGGCGACGGGCTCGAAGTCGATCGCGTGCAGATGCGCCTCGTCGCCGTACGACCAGTCGCGGCCGAGCACCTGCGCGACGCGCAGCGCGCCGAGTTCGTGCGCGCGGCCGCCGAGATTGCAGAACACGTAGTCGAGATGGACGCCGCGGCGCAGCATCTGCCACGCGGCGACCGCCGAGTCGAAGCCGCCGGAGAGCAGCGCGACCGCGCTGCCCTCGACGCCGAGCGGCAGTCCGCCCGGCCCGCGCAGCTCCGCCGTGCACAGGTACGCGTGGCTCCCGTGCAGCTCGATCGGGACCGACACCTCGGGCGTGTCGAGATCGACGCCCGCCGCGTGCTCGAGCAGCCGCGTCCCGAGCGCGCGCTCGATCGCGCGCGGATCGAGGCCGATGTGCGAGCGCTCGCCGACGCGCCGCGCGCGCACCGCGAAGCGCCGGCCCGCGACGGCGTCGCGGAAGCGTTCGTACGCGACGCGCACGACTTCGTCGTGCTTCTCCGCCGGATGCACCTGCGCGATCGCGAGCGACTGCACGCCGAAGACGCGCGCGAGCGCGGCCGCCACGCGCGGCTCGCCGCTCGCGACGAAGATGCGGTTGGGCGAGCGCGTCACCTGCGCCGTCGCGCCGGCGTCCCGCAGCGCGGCGCGTACGTTGCGCAGCAGCTGCGCCTCGAAGCGACGTCGCGTGGGCTTGGCCTTGGTCGCGATCTCGCCGGAGAAGCGCAGCAGGATGATCTCGGGATCGCTCGCGGGCACACGCGGACGCTACCGCTACATTGCCGGCCGTGCTGCACTGGGACGGAACACCGATCGAGGCGCTGCTCCTCGATCTCGACGACACGATCCTCGACAACGCCGCGGGTCTCGAAACGGCGTGGCGCAGCGTGGCGGACGCCGTCGCGTCGGAGCTCGGCGGCGTCTCCAGCGAGGCGGTCCTCGAGCAGCTGCGCACCAGCAGCGACTGGTTCTGGGCCGACGACGAGCGCCATCGCTGGGGCCGGCTCGACATGCCCGGCTCGCGGCGCAGCGTGATCGAGCACGTGTTCGCGTCGCTGGGGCGTCCGTCGCCCGTGCGCGCGGCCGAGATCGCGGAGCTCTACTCGCGGTTGCGCGACGCGGCGCTCGCGCCCTTTCCCGGCGCGCTCGAAGCGCTCGCGCGGCTGCGCGCGAAGGCGCCCGCGCTCGGGCTCGTCACCAACGGCGCCGCGGCGCCGCAGCGCGCCAAGATCGACCGCTTCGATCTCGCGCGCTTCTTCGACGTGATCGTGGTCGAGGGCGAGATCGGACACGGCAAGCCCGACCCGCGCAACTTCCAGCACGCGCTCGACGCGATCGGCGCCGCATCCGAACGTGCGCTGATGGCCGGCGACAACTTCGAGTGTGACGTGCGCGGCGCGCTCGGCGCCGGCGTGCAGCACGCGGTGTGGATCGTCCGCGCGGACCGACCCTACCGGACACCGGGCGCGGGCAAGCAGGAGCTGGTCGAACGTCTCGGGATCTGACGTGACGCTGGGAACGATCGCAGTCGTGGGCGGATCGCTGGCGGGACTGCGCGCGGTCGAGACGTTGCGCCGCGCCGGCTTCGACGGCCGCATCGAGTGGATCGGTGCGGAATCGCACGAGCCCTACGACCGCCCGCCGCTCTCGAAGCAGGTGCTGCGCGGCGAATGGGGCCCCGAGCGCATCGCGCTCGCGCGCGACGGACTCGCGCCGCTGCGCGCAGAGCTGCACTTCGGCGCGCGCGCCGTGCGGCTCGACGCCCGTGAGCGTCGCGTCGAGCTCGAAGGCGGCGAGCAGATCGCCTTCGACGGTCTCGTCATCGCGACCGGCGCCGCGCCGCGCAAGCTGCCCGGTCAGCCGGATCTCGCGGGCGTCTTCACGCTCCGCACCCTCGACGACGCGCTCGCGATCCGCGCCGCTCTCGACGCGGGGCCGCGCGTCGCGGTCGTCGGCGGCGGCTTCATCGGCGCCGAGGTCGCCGCGAGCTGCCGCGAGCGCGGCCTCGAAGTGACGCTGATCGAAGCGCTCGGCCAGCCGCTCGAACAGGCGCTCGGCGCGTCGATCGGCGCGCTCTTCGCCGGCATCCACCGCGACCACGGCGTCGCGATCCGCACCGGCAGCGCCGTCGCGTCGATCGAAGGCGAACGCCGCGTCGAGCGCGTGCGCCTCGCCGACGGCAGCGTGATCCCCGCCGACGTCGTGATCGTCGGCATCGGCGTGCGCCCCGAAACCGCCTGGCTCGCCGACTCCGGCGTCGAGATCTCCGACGGCGTCGTGTGCGACGACCACTGCCTGACCTGCGTGCCGAACATCGTCGCCGCCGGCGACGTCGCCCGCTTTCCGAGCGCCCGCTACGGCGAATCGATCCGCGTCGAGCACTGGACCCACGCCGTCGAACAGGCCGAAGCCGCCGTCGCCACGCTGCTGCACGGCCGCGACGTCGCAGCGCCCTTCGACCCCGTCCCCTACGTCTGGTCCGATCAGTTCGACGCCAAGCTCGCCGTCGCCGGCCGCCCGCGCGCCAGCGACGAGATGCGCGTCGTCGAAGGCTCCTTCGAAGACCGCAAGTTCGTCGCGATCACCGGCCGCGACGGCAAGCTCTCGGGCGCGATCGGCCTCAATCGCATGCGCAAGCTGATGGAGTGGCGGCAGTCGCTGCGGGAAGGAATCAGCTTCGAAGCGGCGATCGCGCGCGCGGCGGGGTGAGGGATCGCGCGAGCGCCGCGTGTCAGCGACCTGGTGCGCGACAACGTGGATCTCTTCGGCTCGGTCCGACCTTCGTCAGCAACTTGCCAACGGATCGGCGTTCAGCGGCGGCCGACAGCGCCTCTGCGGCCGTCCGGAGCGCCAGAGGTTGACGCCAGAACGCCACCAAACCAGAATGGAACCAAGCTGTTGGATACCCGCTGCAACGGCTCGTCAGCCGGCAGGTCCCGCGAGCACGAGCTGCAGGAAGGTCAGAATGGAGATGGCGTTTACGGCAGTCTTCAAGAAGGTTCCGGAGGGCTACATCGCCTTCGTGGAGGAGTTGCCCGGGGCCAACACGCAGGGCGCCACCCTCGACGAGGCCCGTGAAAACCTTCGCGAGGCAGCAG
>JALOQG010000311.1 GCA_025453505.1 Myxococcota bacterium
GAGAGCCCGCGCCGCGCGGGCGGTGCGCTACGGCAGCGCTTCGACCGGCGCCTGCATCTCCGTCGCGTTGAACCAGTAGGCGATCTCGACGCGCGCCGTCTCGGGCGCGTCGGAGCCGTGCGCGGCGTTGCGCTCGACGTCGGTGCCCCAGTCGCCGCGGATCGTGCCCTTCGCGGCCTTCGTCGAATCGGTCGGGCCCATCAGTTCGCGCCAGTGCGCGATCGCGTTCTCGCCTTCGAGCGCGACGACGACGACCGGGCCCGACGTCATGAACTTCACGAGGTCGGCGTAGAACGGCCGCGCCTTGTGCACCGCGTAGAAGCCGCGCGCCTGCTGCTCGGAGAGGTGCAGCATCTTGAGACCGATCACGCGCAGGCCCGCGTCCTGGATCGCCTTCAGGATTGCGCCCGCGGCGTTCTTCTCGACCGCGTCCGGCTTGATGATCGCGAGGGTCCGCTCGACGCCCATGACTGCACACCTCCACCGTTGGGGGCGCGCAACCTAGCAGCTAGCCCACGCTGAGCACGATCTTTCCGAAGTGGGTGCTGGCCTTCATCTTGCGGTGCGCCTCGGTCACCGATTCGAGCGGGAGCACCGCGTCGACGACCGGCGCGATGCGACCGGCCGCGAGATCGGCGCCGAAGCGCGCGACGAAGCCGTCGACGATCACGGCCTTCTCGGCGGCCGAGCGCGTGCGCAGCGTCGATCCGATCACCGAGATCCGCTTGCCGAGCAGCACGGCGAGATTCGCCTCGACCTTCGCGCCGCCCATCAGGCCGATCAGCACGAGGCGCCCGCCGATCGCGAGCGACGCCAGGTTGTCCGCGAAGTACGGAGCGCCGATCGAGTCGAGCACCACGTCCACGCCGCGTCCGTCCGTCGCCGCGCGCACGCGCTCCGCGAAGGATTCCTTGCGGTAGTCGATCGCGACGTCGGCGCCGAGCGCACGGCAGCGCTCGCACTTGTCCGGCGAGCCGGCGGTCACGAGCGCGCGCGCGGCCGCGGCGCGGATCAGCTGGATCGCGGAGGTCCCGACGCCGCTGCCGCCGCCGTGCACCAGCGCGGTCCCGCCGCTCGCGAGTCCGCCGAGCTGGAAGAGATTCAGGTATGCGGTGAGGAACGTTTCGGGGACCGCCGCCGCCTCTTCGAGCGACAACCGTTCGGGCACGTGCATCGCGGAGCCCGCGTCCACGACGACCTGCGCGGCGTAGCCGCCGCCCGCGAGCAGGGCCATCGCGCGATCGCCCGGCTTCCAGCCCTCCACCCCCGCGCCGACCGCCGCGACGACGCCCGCGCACTCGAGCCCGAGGATCGGCGAGGCGCCCGGCGGCGGCGGATACAGGCCCTGGCGCTGGAGCAGATCCGCGCGATTCACGGCCGTCGCGGCGACCTCGATGCGCAGCGCGCCTGCGGCCAGCGGCGGCGGCTCCGCCTCCCCGATGCGCAGGACGGTCTCGTCTCCCGGTTTGTCGATCAAGACGGCCTTCATGGAGGCCGACCTTAGGAGGCGGAGGGGTCGGGGTGCAAGAAAGCAAGCAGCTCCGCGCCCTCGTGCGCGCGGATCGGTCGATCGAAAAGTTGCCTTCTTGCGCCCCGACCCCGTTGTTCCGGGGCCGCGCGTGAACGAGCTGAGCCTCGTCGCGCCGCTCGGCGGCATCATCGTGATCGCGCTGTTCTACATGCGCCGCATCGAGAAGAGCGCAGCGGCGCTCGCGTGGGGCGCCGCGTGGACGTCGCTGTATCTGGCGGGCCTGAGCTCCTCCGTGCCGGAGCTGCACCCGGCGCTGGTCGCAGCGGGCTACGTGACCGGCTCGCTGTTCCCGGGCTTCCTGCTGGCCGGCGCGCTCGCGTTCCGCAACGGCGGCGCGCTCGCACGCGGCCCGATCGCGGCGGGCGCGGCGATCGGACTGATCCGGACGTCGCTGGTGCTGCTCGATCACGAGGCCATCGCGCACGCCATCACCGCGCCGCTCGAGGCGCCGCTCGCGATCGGCGCCTCGGTGGTGATGTGGCGATCGGCGCGCGGACGGCCGCGCTCGTTCGCCGAGCAGATGTTGCCGCCGGTGCTGATGCTGCTCGCGCTCGTCAACGCCGCCGATCCGCTCGCGCGCCTGCTCGGACTCGAGATGGTGCCGCTGGTCTTCGCCTGGATATCGACGTGTCTCGCGACCGCGATGCTGCAAGTCGCCGCCTTCGTCGAACGCAGTCGCGAGCGCGAACACCAGCTGCTGGTCGAGCGCGACCTGCTGCACCGGATCGCGCGCATGGCGACGGAAGGGCGCGACCGGGCGGCGGTGCTCGAGGAGACGGCCTCCGCGATTGCGGAGGCGCACTGGTACGATCAGCTCGGGATCTGGCTGGTCGGCGCAGACGGCCGCGACTTCGAGTGCGCCGCGCTGGTTCCGCGTGAACGACTGCCCGAAGCCTTCCTGCGCTTCCCGATCGACCTGCCGATCCTGCGCGAAGTGCTCGCCGTCGACGACCCGGTGCTGCTCGCCGCGGACCTCGGGGCCGAGCGCTCTCGTTACGCGCCGATCGGGCTCGGCGAGGTGGCGGCGGCGGCGCTGCGCGCGCACGGCCGCACGCTGGGCCTGGTGGTCGCCGGGCTCGGCTTCGAGCGCCACTTCACCGAGAACGAGCTGCGCGCACTCGGATCGCTGGCGCGCGAACTCGCACTCGTGCTCGCCCACGTCGAGTCGACGGAGGAGCGCCGCGCCCAGGCGACCGCGCTCGAATCCGAGCGGCGCCAGCTCCGCGCGCTCGTGGCGGCGGTTCCCGTCGGCATCATGCTGGTCGATCGCGAAGGCCGCATCACGACGATGTCGCGGGCGGGTTCGACGACACCGTTCCTGGTCGGGGATCCGGAGCAATGGATCGGCCGTCTCGGCCGCGACACCGTCGCGGTCTACGCGGACCGCGTCGATGCGGCGAGCCGCAAACGCCTGCGCGAGTGGTCCTCGCAGATCCAGCGGCAAGGCCGCGGCGACGTCGAGCTGCATTTCGATCGGCCCGAGGACCGCACGATCATCGTCTCCGCGCGTCCAGTCGTCTCGGACGACGGCGAGCTGCTCGGGCGCCTCTTCGTCTCCCGCGACGTCACCGAGGAGCGCCGCCTCGCGGAGCGATTCCAACGCATGCAGCGCATGGAGACACTGGGCACCCTGGCGAGCGGCGTCGCACACGACTTCAACAACCAGCTCACCGCCGTGCTCGGCAACGCGCGCCTGCTCGACGCGTGCGTGACGACGGGTCCCGGGCGCGCGGCGCTCGCCGACCTCGAGATCGCCGCGGAACACTGCGCGGAGCTGGCGGGTTCGCTGCTCGACCTCGCCCGCCAGGCGCCGCTGGCGATCGCGCCAGTCGCCGTCGAGCGGATCTTCCGCGAAGTCGACTCCCTGCTGCGCACCACCCTGCCCGCCGGCGTCCGGCTGCGCGTCTCCACGGCGCCGGGCGCGTGCGTGCGCGCCGACGCCGGCCAGCTGCGCCGCGTCGTCACGAACCTCGCGCTCAACGCACGCGACGCCGTCGGCACGAGCGGCGAGATCGAGCTCTATGCGTGCGCGCCGCTGGACGGTCACGTCGAGATCGGCGTACGCGACACCGGCAGCGGCATGGAGCCGGCGACGCTGGAGCGCGTCTTCGATCCGTTCTTCACGACCAAGCCCGCGGGCAAGGGAACGGGACTCGGGCTCTCGATCGTGTATCGGATCGTGGCCGCGCACGGGGCGTCGATCGCGATCGAGAGCGAACCGGGACGCGGCTCGTGCTTCCGCATGACGTGGCCGTCGGCGGTCGCCGGATCGAGTTCGGTGGCGATCGAATCGGCATCGGAGCCGGGCGGCGCTGGCGAACTGGTGTTGCTCGCAGAGGACGATCCGGGCGTACGCCGACTCGCCATGCGCGCGCTCGAACGGCACGGCTACCGCGTCGTCGCCGCATGCGACGGCGAAGAAGCGCTCGACCTCTTCGAGCGACACGCCGGCGACGTCGCGCTCGTCGTGAGCGATCTCGCGATGCCCCGGCGCGGCGGGCGCGAAGTGCTCTCCGTGATCCGCGCGCGCGCGCCCGGGATCGCCGCGGTCCTGATGACGGGCCACGAAGGGGACGCCGACCTGCCCGGCGGCGCCGTACTGTTGCGCAAGCCGTTCCGCCCGGAGGATCTCGCGGTCGCCGCGCGGCGCGCGCTGGACGA
>JALOQG010000312.1 GCA_025453505.1 Myxococcota bacterium
ACCGCACCCGGCCAGCCCGCGAGGTTCCACGTCATCGTGTAGCTGAAGGCTCGCATGCGGGCGTCGGTGGTGCCGTGCGGAAGCGCCGCGTGTGCGTTCACCGGACACACGACGAGATCCCAGTCTCGCGACCATCCCAGCAGATCGGCGCGCAGCCGATCCCACTCTGCGACGACGCGCAGCCGTTCGTCGATCTCCATCGCGGGCGCGGCCGAGAAGCCCGCGAGCGAGCTCTCTTGCGGCTGCGTGCCGGCGGCGTCGAGCAAGCGACGGATGCCGGCGCCGCCGTCGAGCAGGAACACCTGCATGAAGAGCGGCTCGGTGCGTTCGACGCCGGTCGGCAGACGCTCGGCGACGCTGGCGCCCGCGTCGGCGAGCACACGCACGGCCGTCTCCACCGCCGCGACGATCGGCGCATCCGGCGACGCGAAGCCGTTGTCGAGGAACCAGGCGACGCGCAGCCCGCGGAGCGACACCGAAGCCGGATCGGCGAGCGGCACGGGCGCGAGAAACGGGTCACGCCCGTCGGGGCCGGCGAGCAGCCCGAGCGCGAGCGACAGATCCTCGACCCGCCGCGCGAGCGGGCCGATCGTGGTGAGCCAGTCGATCGCCGTGCCGGCGCCGATCGCGTGACCGGCGCGCGACACGCGGCCCGGCGTCGGCCGGATTCCCGCGATGCCGCAGAAATGCGCCGGCAGGCGGATGCTGCCGCCCGTATCCGAGCCGAGTTCGAGCGCCACGCCGCCCGCCGCGACGATCGCCGCGGCGCCGCCGCTCGACCCGCCCGGCGTACGCGAGAGGTCGTAGGGATTGTTCGTGCGCCCGTAGACCGGGTTCACCGACTCGAAGCCGAGCGTGAACTCCGGCGTGTTGGTCTTGCCGAGCACGATCGCGCCCGCTGCGCGCAGGCGCGCCACGGCGGTGGCGTCCTCGCGCGGCACGCATGCGCGCCGGCCCGGTGTGCCCCAGGTCGTCACGAGACCCGCCGTGTCGAAGGAGTCCTTCACGGTGATCGGAACGCCGTGGAGCGGGCCCGTCGCGGTGCCGCGCGCGACGGCCGCATCGGCGGCGTCCGCCGCCTCGAGCGCGCGCTCCGCGGCGAGCGCGACCACGGCGTTGAGCGCCGGATTCACCCGCTCGATGCGCGCGAGCGACGTCTCGACCGCCTCGCGCGACGAGAGGGAGCGCGCGCGGATCGCCGCCGCGATCTCCTTCGCCGAAGCGGTGCAGGGATCCATCAGCCCCCGCTGACGAAGCTGCGCTCGGCCAGCGAGCCCAGCGAGAAGTCGCGGTAGAGGCCGCGGAAGCAGTCGCGGCAGCGCGTCGAGTGCGCGAGCGCGCGCTCGCTCGCCGTGCGGCGCACCTCCTGCCGGAACGAGCCGTCCTCGAAGAGTTCGTAGTGGCCCCAGCCGCCCGGATGGTCCTTGGTGCAGTGGACCTCGACGAACGGCACGGATCCCGCGGCGCGATGCCGCCGCACGCGGTTGCGATGCGTGTGTCCGATCAGGACGCCCTTCACCTGCGGCTGCGATCCGATCAGGCCGAAGAACTCCGTCGAGTGCTCGGGCAGCATGCCGATCGAGTTCGGATACGAGTCGCGGTGCTCGGGCGGCACGGGCTGGTGGTGCATGAGCAGCAGCGTCGGCGTGCGCGTCTCGCGCGTCTCTTCGAGCGTGCGCGCCAGCCAGCCGAGGCGATCGCCGTCGAAGACGCCGTGATGATCGCCGGGCAGCGCCGTCTCGAGCAGCACCAGACGCCAGCCGCCGAGGTCCACCGTGCGCGGCGCCGGTTCCTGACCGAGCAGCGCGTAGCCGTCGACCTCGCCCGCGCCGGCGTGCCGGCCGTAGTAGTCGTGGTTACCGAGGAACGCATGGTGCGGCGCATCGATCTTCGCGAACGCCTCGCGCGCGAAGCCGAACTGCTCGGGCAGCCCGCGGTCCGCGATGTCGCCCTTGATCACCACCGCGTCCACGCCGGCCGCGTTGATCTCGGCGATCGCGTCGTCGTTCATCACACGCCAGTACGGCACGTCGGTGTCGGTGGCACGGATCAGCGGGAAGCCGTCCGCCTCGTCGCCGTACTCGTGATCGGCGGTGAGCTGCCCGCCGAAGCGCGGCTCGCCGAAGTGCAGGTCGTTCAGCGTCGCGAAGCGCGCCGTCCGCCGGGCGCGCGGCGCGGCGAGCGTGCGCACGAGCTCCGGGAAGTAGCGATCCCGCGCGGGAGCCGCGGCCCCGGCGACCTCGATTGCGACGCGCTGCTCGGCGTCCGGCGCGAGGCCCTCGATGCGGACGACGCGCGTCGCGGCGCCGCTCTCGGACTCGGCGCAGACGGCGCCGTTCACGAGCACGCGGGCCCGCGCGCCGACCGGCGCGCCGCCGCTCTCGACGCGGAAGCAGACCGTCAGGGTCGTGTCGGTCACGCCGAACACTTCGGGATCGCGGATCTGGATCGACATGGCGCGCATCCTATCACCGATCGCGCAGGGCCCGATCCAGCCGTTCCAGGATCTCGTCGAGCAGCGCGCGCGAAGTCCCGAAGTTGAGCCGCGCGAAGCCGTGCCCGGGCGGCCCGAACGCCGCACCGTCCGAGAGCGCGACGCGGGCCCGTTCGAGGAAGAAGCGCTGCGGCGACGGCGCGAGTCCGAGCGCGCGAAAGTCGAGCCAGGCGAGGAAGGTCGCCTCCGGAACGAAGTGATCGACCTCGGGCCAGCGCTCCGCGACGAACGCCGCCACGCGGCGCCGGTTCGCATCGAGATGCGCGAGCAGCGCCGCGAGCCACGCGTCGCCGTCGCGCCACGCCGCAAGCGTCGCCGCCTGACCGAGCGACCCGAGCCCGCCGCGCAGCGCGCGCGGCATCGCGAGGAAGCGCCGCTGCAGCTCCGCCGAACCGAAGTGCGCGACCGCGCAGCGCAGTCCGGGCAGGTTGAAGGCCTTGCTCGCCGAGGAGAGCGTCAGCGTGCGCTCGCCGATCTCGGGGCCGAGCGAAGCGAACGGCACGTGACGCCGATCGCCGTACACGAGATCGGCGTGGATCTCGTCGGACACGACGATCCAGTCACGCGCGAGCGCCAGCTCGGCGAGCGCCTCGAGTTCGTGCCGCTCGAACACGCGACCCGTCGGGTTCTGCGGATTGCAGAGCAGCAGCATGCGCGCGGGAGGCGCGTTCCCGAGCGCCTCCAGATCCATCTCGTAGCGCCCGCGACCCGCGACGAGCGGGTTCTCGACCAGCCGCCGGCCGAGTTCGCGCACCGCCTTCAGGAACGGCGGATAGACGGGCGTCTGCACGACGATTCCGTCGCCCGCCTCCGTCAGGCGATCGAGCCCGGCGTAGATCCCCTGCACGACCTCGGAGAGCACCTCGATCCGACCCGGCTCGATCGACCAGCCGAAGCGCGCCGCCATGCGCGCGGCGAAGGCCTCGCAGAGCGCCTCGGGCCGTTCGAGCGGGTAGCCGAGATCGTCGACCGAGAGCGCTTCCTCCACCGCCCGGCGCACCGGCGGCGGAAGGTCGAAGTCCATCTCGGCGACCCAAGCGGGCAACACCTCGGGTCCGTAGAGCTGCCACTTCTCGCCGCGCCGCGCGCGCAGCCGGGCCAGATCCAGGTGCTCGAAATCGAAGGGCGCCGTCATCCCGGCTTGCCGCGCGCGGCGCCGAGTTCGAGAACGCGACGCAGTACGGCGTCGATCCCGCCGCCGACGAGCGAGAGGCCGCCGTCCACCACCAGATTGTGTCCCGTCACGTAGCGCGCCGCGTCCGAGAGCAGGAAGCACACGACGTCGGCGACCTCTTCGGCGCTGCCCGCGCGGCCCGCCGGCACGGCGGCGTCGAACGGATCCATCAGCTTCGGCACGCGGAAGAGCAGCTCCGACATCGGCGTGCGGATCATGCCCGGCGACACGCAGTTGACCCGGATCGACGGCGCGTGTTCGAGCGCCGCGCTCTGCGTGAGCGCGATCACGCCGGCCTTGGCCGCGCTGTAGGGCGCCTCGCCGCGCGTCGGATGCATGCCACTGCACGACGCGTTGGTGACGATCGCACCGCCGCCGGCGGCGCGCAGCCGCGGCAGCGCACTGCGCAGACCGTTGTAGACGCCGATCAGATTGACCGCGATGAGGCGTTCGACGTCGGCCGGCGCGTACGCCGCGAGCGGCGCGACCTGCCCTGCGCCGGCGTTCAGGAACACCAGCT
>JALOQG010000313.1 GCA_025453505.1 Myxococcota bacterium
CACATCGTCGGGAACATGTTCACGCTCTGGATGTTCGGATCCCAGGTTGCGTTGGTCTGGGGACCGCAGCGCTTCCTGCGCTTCTATCTGATCTGCGGCGTCGGCGCGGGCCTTCTGATCGTGAGCGTGCCGATGCTGCTGCTCAAGCTCGGTGGGGATTCGCCGGCCATCCTCTCGATGGTGAATGCGCCCACGCTGGGCGCCTCGGGCGCCGTCTTCGGCGTGCTGCTCGCCTACTCGCTGACGTGGCCCGACCGCACCATCATGCTGATCTTCCCGCCGGTCGCCTTCCGCGCGATCTGGCTGATCCCGCTGCTCTTTTTGATGGAGTTCCAGTTCGGTGCGGCGAACGTCAGCCACACCGGCCACCTGGGCGGCGTGCTGGTCGGCTGGCTGCTGCTGCGCTCACAGGGCGATGCGCAGGGCCTGCCTTCGCTCGAACAGATCCGCTGGCGGTGGCGCCGCTGGCGGATGCGGCGTCGGCTGCGGGCGGTCAAGACGGACGCGTCGCGCAACGACGACCGCCCCTACTACCACTAGGTGAACCGGTGACCCCCTCCTCCGACACCGACTTCACGCTGGACGAAACGCTCGACGCGGCGATCCGCGACGCCGGCGCGCGGCTCGCGCGCGCGGCGCATCCGATGGCGCTGACGGGCGCGGGGCTCTCGGTCGAGAGCGGCATCCCGCCGTTCCGCGGGCCCGGCGGCATCTGGACGAAATACGGCGAGCCGCCGATGGACGGTTACCAACGCTTCCTGCGCGACCCCGCCGCGTACTGGCGCGAGCGGCTCTCGCCCAAGCAGGACTGGATGCGCGCGCTCGGCGACGCCGTGCGCGAAGCCAAGCCCAATCCCGGCCACACCAGCTTCGTCGAGCTCGAGCGCCGGGGCATGCTCGCCGCACTCGTGACGCAGAACATCGACGATCTGCACCGCCAGGCCGGCCACCGCCGCGTGCTCGAGATCCACGGCAATCACCGCCTGCTCCGCTGCGTCGAGTGCAACACGCGCTTCGACCCCGAGGAGATCGCCGTCGACACGGCCGCGCTTCCGCCGCTTTGCCCGCACTGCAACGGCATCGTGAAGAGCGACATCGTCCACTTCGGCGAACCGATTCCGCAGGATGTCCTGCGCGCCTGCTTCGAGGCCGTCGCGAAGACCGACGTGATGATCGTCGCGGGCACGTCCGCCACCGTGTATCCCGCTGCCGAGCTGCCTTTCGAGGTACTGCGCCAGGGCGGTGTGGTGATCGAGGTCAACCCGGAGCCGAGCGATCTCAGCGCCGCGGCGACGATCTCTTTGCGCGGGCCGGGCGCGGCGGTGTTGCCGCGCCTGCTCGAGCACGCGGTCGCCGCGCGGGAGGGCCGCGCTTGAGCACGAAGACGGGCGCACGCGACGGCGAGCCGGGCGCCTGCGAGGGCCACGGCGGGTTCGGCGACTTCCTGCGCAGCCTGCTGGCCGGGATCCCCTGGAGCGATCGCGCCGAGGTTCTGGAGACGGTCCGCTTCGGCGCACCGCGCTCGCGCACGCTGCGCATCGAGAACGCCAACGGCAAGACGCGCATCCTCGGCGAAGAGCGCGACGACGTCGAAGTGAACCTGCAGAAGATCGCTCGCGCCGAGAACGAGGCGGCCGCCAAGGCGCTGGCCGAGTCGACGCGCCTCGTCGCGACCGAGAGCGACGCCTCGCTCGACCTCGAGATCGCGATGCCGCGCAAGTGGAACCGGCGCGGCGTCGTCAACATGGAGATCCGCGTGCCGCGCGGAACGCGCGTGGAGATCAGCGCCTCGAACGGCCGCGTCTGCATCCACGGCCTGCACGCCTCGGTGAAAGCGCATTCGAGCAACGGCGCCGTCTCGGTCGAGCAGATCGAGGGCGACGTCGAAGTGCAGTCGTCGAACGCGCGGGTTCACTGCGTGTCGGTGCACGGCAAGCTCGTCGCGCGCACCAGCAACGGAAAGATCGAAGTGGCGCAGCACCGCGGCGCGCTCGACGCCGCCACCTCGAACGGTCTCATCGACGCCCAGATCGACGAGCTCGGCGGGCCGGTCGTGCTCGCCACGAGCAACGGCAAGATCGCCGTCTCGCTGCCCGAACAGGTCGACGCCGACGTCGACGTTCGCGTCGACAACGGGATCATCCGCAGTCAGCGCTCGCTTTGCCGCTGCACGCACTCGACCGGCGGCCGCCTGACCGGCCAGCTCGGCAAGGGCGGCACCTCCGTCAAGCTGCGCACCTCGAACGGCTCCGTCTCGGTCAAGTAGCTCGCGTAGACTTCCGCCCATGTCTCGCGTCGGCTGCGGGCTCGCGCTCGTCGCGCTCGTGTTCTCCGGGGCGATCCAGGCGGCGATCGCCGCGCCGCATTCGTGGGTCGCGCTGCACCCGATCGCCTTCGTCCCCGCGCTCTTCGTGCTCTCACGGCTGTCGGGACGCCGGGCGTTCCTGGCCGGCTGGCTCTTCGGTGCCGCCGCGAACGCGACGATCTTCGTCTGGATCGTGCACACCGTCTCGACGTTCACCCAGCTCGGCGCGTGGCTCGGTGTCGCGATCCTCGCGCTCTTCGCGGCGGCACACGGACTCCATGCGGCCGTGTTCGCATGGGGCTTCGCGCGCGTACGGCGCGCCGCGGGCGCGGCCTGGCCGCTCGCGATCGCGATCTGGTTCACGGCCTGCGAGTTCCTGGCTCCGCACTTCTTCCCGTACCGGCAGGGCGTGGTCTGGTACGTCGAGCCGCGGCTCTCGCTCGCCACCGCGACGATCGGGATCTCGGGCCTGACGTGGCTCGTCCTGTACGCGAATACGCTGCTTCTCGCGGCGATCGAGGCCGCGCGATACCAGCAGGGATTCCGCACACTTGCCGGGAACACGATCGCGTTCGCAATCTTTCTGGCGGGCGCTCTGGGACTCGCGCACCTCCAGGAAGGACGCGTCGCCGCGGCCGAGCGGGCGGCGGATCCGATCCGCGTCGCGCTCGTGCAGCCGGGCGAGGATCGACCCTCCCACGACCGCGGCGACGCGGCGCAGCGCGCCGCGAATCTCGCCGCCCTGGCGGGCGAAGCACTCACGGCGGACCCCTCGATCCAGGCCGTCGTGCTGCCCGAGAAGGCGATCGAGTTCGAGCCGTCGCGCGAGTGGAACCGGCCGGTGCGCGATCTCGCCGCGGAGTCCGGCGTCGAGGTGTGGACCGGCGGAGCGGCCTCCGACCGCAGCGATCCCACGCGGCCGCGCGTCTACAACGCGGCGTTCCGCATCCGCCCCGACGGCGCCGAGTCGCCGCGCTACGACAAGAACGTGCTCGTGCCCTTCGGCGAAGCGATGCCGTTCGGGCTCGCGCTCGATGGACTCGCCAGCGCGATCGGGCGGCCGTCCTCGCGGCGGGCGACGGCATGCCGATCCACGACGCACTCGGCGCGCGGTTCGCGTTCTTGATCTGCTACGAGGCGATCCTGCCGGGCTACGTGCGCGAACCGGTGCGGCGCGGCGCGGACCTGCTGGTGAACCTGACCTACGACGGTTGGTTCGGCGACGGCGGCGAGCCCGCGCAGCACTTGATGCTGGTCGCAGCGCAAGCCGCTCAGCTCGGGGTGCCGGTCCTGCGCGCGACCAGCACGGGCATCTCCGCGATCATCGACGCGCGCGGCCGACTCACCGGGCGCATCGAGTTGCACGAGCGGCGCGTCCTCGTCGGCGACGTCGCGCCGTTGCAGGCGACCGGTCTCTACGTCGCGTGGGGCGAGTGGTTCGCGTGGGGCTGCGTCGCGATTTCGGGACTGCTGCTCGCGCGCGGTCAGCGTCCGACTTCGCGGCGCACTTCGACGTTGCCGTCGGCGAACAGGACCGAGGCCGGCTGGATCTCGCGCACCAGGTAGGGACCGATGCGCTCGCCCTCGCGCACCTCCCGCATCGCGACGGAGCCCTGGACCTCGACCCACGCGAGGCGCCGATCCGGATCCGGGTGCCACTGCGTGCGCGCGACCCGCACGGAAGCGCTGGGCTTCGCGACGACGACCTCGCGCTCTTCCTCTTCGTAGAGCGGCTCTTCCGCGTACTCGGGCACTTCCGGATCGAGAACCTCGTACCGGGGCTCGCGTTCGACCGGCGGCGCCGTGCGCCCGATCGGCTCCCGGCGCGTGGTCCGCGTCGGCGACCGCTCTTCGTCTTCGAT
>JALOQG010000314.1 GCA_025453505.1 Myxococcota bacterium
CGTCACCTCGGCGAGTCGATCGGGCGGCGCGAGCGGCTCGCCGATGACGGCGTCCACGCGCCCGACGCGCTTGAACGGGACGACCGCGCCGGGTACGCGCTGCGACGCGAAGCACGCGTAGTGCTCGGGTGTTTCGAGCACGTCGAACGCGAACGCGGTGCGACCCCAGGTCCGCACCGCTCGCTCGATCGTCACCGGATCCGCCACCTGTTCCGCACCCGAATCCATTCGCTCTCCTGGTCCAATGGACAAGCCCTTCCTTCGGCCGATTTCCCTCCGTCCTGAGGATCTTCCGGATTCGGATGCGTCCCGCCGATCTGCGGCGCGGATCTGCTAATCGTCCCGCCCGCGCGCGCGCGCGCGCTGGGGGGGATTCGCCTGTCGGACGGCTTCGAGACGCGCGTGGACCGCCTGGCGGCGCGCTGGGTGGCCGCGGTCGATCGCCGGCCGGGCCAGGTCGCGGCGCTCGTGCTCGCGGCGACGCTCGGTCTCGGCGCCTACGCGGCCCTGAATCTCGGCGTCAACGCCGATCCGAACGCGATGATCTCCGAGGATCTCCCGTTCCGACAGCGCGAACGGGACTTCGCCGCGAATTTCCGTGCCGCAGGCGACGACATGCTCGTCGTCGTGGACGGGGAGAGCGCGTCCGCAGCGGGTCGTGCAGCCGACGCGATCGCGGCCCGGCTCGAGACGCGCACGGATCTCTTCGAGAAGGTCCAGCTGATGGGAGGCGGGCCCTTCTTCCGGCGCAACGCGCTGCTGTATCTCGATCTGCCCGTGCTCGAAGAACTCGCCGACCGGCTGGCGGCGGTGCAGCCGTTCCTCGCCGAGATTGCGCGCGACGCGAGCGCCGGCGGCATCGCGGACCTGTTGACCAAGGCGGTGGATGCGCGCCGCGAGGGAAACGAGATCGGCATGGATCTCGCCGGCGCGCTCGATCGCGTGCGCGTCGCCGTGGACGCCGCGGCGCAGGATCGCGCTTCGCCCGATCCATGGGGCGACGCGCTGATCGGCGGCTCGATGTCCGAGGACGCGCGGCATCGCGTGATCGCGCTGCGCGCGCGCGGCGACTTCGACGAGCTGCTCTTCGCGGAGCCCGCCATCCAGGCGGTGCGCTCGATCGTCGACGAGCTGGGCTTCACGCCAGAGAGCGGCATCCGGGTGCGCCTCACGGGCTCGACCGTGCTCAACTTCGAAGAGCTCGAGGTCGTCGAGGCCCAGGGCCGCGTGCTCGCGGGCGCGGCGCTCCTGCTCTTCACGTGCGCCGTGTATTTCGCGTTGCGTTCGTGGCGGGTGCTCGGCGCGCTGGTGACGAGCCTCGTCGTGAGCCTCGTGTGGACGAACGCCTTCGCGGCGGCCGCCGTCGGTCACCTGAACCAGGTCTCGGCGACGTTCAACGTGTTGATCATCGGGCTCGGCGGTGAGCTCGGTATCCACGTGTGCATGCGCTACGCGGAGCTGGTGTCGAAGGGACGCTCGCGTCCCGAGGCGCTGAAGTGGACCGGCGGCACGATGGGGTCGGCGCTCTTCTCGAGTGCGGTCACCACGTCGATCGGTTTCCTCGTGTTCTTCCCCACCGACTACCGCGGCGTCGCCGAGCTGGGTCTGATCGCGGGGGCGGGCGTGCTGATCTCGCTCGCTTCGAGCCTGACGCTGCTGCCGGCGCTGCTCTCGCTCGGCGCCGCCGAGCGGCCGCGCTTCCAGGCCGCGTCGCTGGCGGCGGTCGCGAAGCTGCGCCACGTGCCGATCACGTACTCGCGGCCGATCCGCTGGGCGGCGCTGGCGCTCGGGCTCTTCGCGGCGTCGCTCATGCCGCGCGCCACCTTCGACCACAATCCGGTGAGCCTGCGCGATCCCAACACCGAATCGGTGCAGGCCTTCGAGGATCTGCTGCGCCGCAGCAGCACTTCGCCGTGGACGGTCGACTGGGTCGTGCCGGATCTTCCCGCGGCGCAGGCGCTGGCGGCGAAGCTCGTGCAGTTGCCCGTGGTCGAGAGGACGCTGACGCTGGCCGATTTCGTGCCTGCGCAGCAGGACGAGAAGCGCGCGGTGCTCGACACCATGGCGCTGCTCGTGCCGGTGCCGCCGCCGACCGACACGACGCCGGACGCCTCGGAGCAGGGCGCCGCCCTCGCGCGCCTCGAGACCGCGCTCGCGCAGCACGCGGCCGAGGACGGCGACCCCGCCTTCGAGGCCGCCAGCGCGCAGCTCCGCGATTCGATCGCCGCGTTTCGTGCGCTGCTCGCCAGCGCGGCGGATCCGCAGCCGCTGCTCTCGCTGCTGCAGGCGAACGTCGTCGGATCCCTGCGCGAGCAGCTCGACGATCTGCTGATCGCGCTCGAGCCCGACTACGTGACGCTCGAGTCGCTGCCGCCCGCGCTCACCGAGATCATGACCGGCAAGGACGGCCGCACCCGCGTGCAGGCGTTCCCGAAGCAGGATCTCGATCTCGCCAATCCGGTGGAGCTCGAACGCTACGTGGACTCCGTGATGGCGATCGATCCCGAGGGCACCGGGCCGGCCGTCAACATCATCGAGTGGGGCCGCGTGACATCGGGTGCGATGAAGCAGGCGATGTCGATCGGCTTCATCGCGACGGCGCTCTTCTTGTTCCTGCTCTGGCGCAATCTGTGGGACACGGCGCTCGCGTTCTTTCCGCTCGGCCTCGCGGGTCTGCTGACGGTCGCGACGATGGTGCTGGCCGGCTGGCACTTCGACTTCGCCAACGTGATCGTGCTCCCGATGCTGCTCGGCATGGGCATCGACAACGGCGTACACCTCGTGCACCGCCATCGCACCAATCCCGAAGAGGAAGACGTGCTCGCGAGCAGCACCGCGCGCGCCGTCTTCTTCGCCGCCCTGACGACGATCCTCGCCTTCGGCAGCCTCGCGTTCGCACCGCATCGCGGCATGGCGTCGCTCGGCCGCATGCTGACGCTGGGCGTCGCCCTGACGCTGCTCTGCTACGTCGTGGTATTGCCGGCAGTCCTCGCCTGGGACGACGAGCGCCGCAAACGCAAGCTCGTCGAGCGCTGACGCCGGACTGCGTCGGGCCGGACCGGGCCGGAGTGGTTCGCGCGGTCGGGTCGGGCGAGGTGGGTGATCCTCCGCCGCGCGCACCCCGTCCACATCCCTATGCCTGGCAGGTGGTGAGGGACTTTGGGCGCCGCTCTCCAGCGTGTTCTTCGGGGTGCTCGAGGCATGCGGCTCCGGATTCACCCACCTCGCCCGGGCTTCGCCTGTGACGTGAGCGATCCGCGCGCACGGTCGCAAGAGTTCGGAATACGGAGGTCGCGAATCTCCGTGTCACAGCCAATGGCGGGGAGCGGCGGGTGAATTCGGAGCGGCCTGCCTCGAGGACCCCGAGGAACGCGTCACGCGAGCGGCGCCCGAACTTCCTCGCCACCACCGAGCGTATGGATGTGGACGGGGTCCGCGCCGCGGAGAATCACCCGCCGCTCCCGACCCCCGTGGCGAATCACTCTGACCGAAGCCCCGATGTCAGTGCAGCGAAGGGGTCAGTCGTTTTCGGGGTCGTCTTCGGCGAGGGAGCGCGCTGCGATCGGGTGCGGCGCGAACTCGGGGCCGCCGTGCCAGCCTTCGATCGCGCTCGCCTGCGCGAGCCACGAGGCGGCGAGGTCCGGGTCGAGCACCACGGACGAAGCGCCCGCCTCTTCGATGATGCCGTCCCAGAGGTCCTGGCCGCCCGCGTTCCACCACTGTCGGGAGGGATGCTCGAAGTCGATCGAGAGCTTGACCATGGCCGCGCACTCTAGTCGCTGGGACCCACGGCTGCGAGTACCATGCGCGACCGGAAACGAAGGAGATCGCATGGTCGCGAACGATCGATTGGCAGTGTCGCCCGAAGCCGCGGGCGTGGATTCCGCGAACTTCGAAGCGCTGTGTGCGCGCGCGGCGCGCGCGGTCGAAGAGGCGGGGCTGCCGGCTGCCCAGCTCGCGGTCGCGCGGCACGGCCGGATCGCGGCGCAACGCAACTTCGGCGCGGCCGGCGACGACACGCTCTTCGTGATCTTCTCGTGCTCGAAGGCGATCACGTCGTCCGCCGGATGGATGCTGCTCGAGGCCGGCGCGTTCCGGCTCGAGGATCGCGTCGCGTATCACCTGCCGGGATTCCGCGCGAGCCGCTCGATCCGCGAACCTTCTCGTGGAACTCGCTGCCCGGCGCGTTCGCGAAGTGGCGGCACAACTGGGAGCCGGGGACGCGCTTCGAGTATCACCCGAGCAGCAGCATGTGGGTGATCGCGGCGCTCGTGCAGGAGAAGAGCGGCGTCGAGTTTCCGGACTTCGTGCGCACGCGGATCGCGGAGCCGCTCGGGCTGCCGGATCTGCGCATGGGTTGTCCACCGGCGCAGCAACATCGCGTCGCCGACGTGACGCACGTCGGCCGCGCGTGGACGAATGAAGAGCTGATCGCGAAGGGCTTCCCGCCGAAGCCCGTGACCGAGGTCACGGAGGAGAACCTGCAGCGCTTCAACGATCCGCGCGTGCGGGCCGTCGGCGTCCCGGGCGGCGGCGCGACGGCCGGGGCGGCCGAACTCGCGCTCTTCTATCAGGCACTGCTCGCCGGCGGTGCGGGGCTGTGGAAGCCCGAGACGATCGCCGATGCGCGCCGCATCCGGAACCGCGGCTTCCTCGATCCGATGTTCCGCCAGCCCGCGAACCGCGGACTCGGCATCGTCACCGCGGGTGGCCCGGAAAAGGCGTATTTCGGATTCGGCCGCACCGCGTCCGACGCGACCTTCGGACACGGCGGTGCGGGCGGACAGATCGCGTGGGCCGACCCGGAGACGGGGCTCTCGTTCTGCTTCCTCACCAGCGGTCACGACCGCGACATGCTGCGCGAGGGGCGCCGCACGACGGCGCTCTCGAGCCTCGCGGGCGCTTGCGTCTCGGCATGATGGCACTGCGCCATCCGCGCAAGGAGTTGCTGCGCTCGCACCCGGTCGCGCGCGAGCACCGCGTCGCGGGACGCCTGCTGCACGGTGGCTTCGATCGCGACGATCGCTACCTGCCGCCGCGCCTCGCGGGACGCGCACCCGCGCTCGCTGCGTGGACCGATGCGCTGCGCGCGCGCGGCGGCGATCTGCTCGCCGCGGATGCATCGCTGCTCGCGGGCGTGCGCGGCACCAACGAGGCGCAGCAGAAGCTGCTGTTGCAGGAGGGTCTCGGGCAGACCTTCTGGAACCTGCTCGGCATCACCGGCGAGATCGAGGGGCGCGGGCGCGTGCTCGCGGACCTGCAGCTGCCGGGCTTCGCGGACGCCGTCGTCGAGCCGGTCGCGTCGCTGGCGATCGGGCACCTGAGCGGCGGTCTGCTCGAGGCGCACGGCTTCGACGAGGGCGGCGATCCGCGCAGCGATGCGGGCGGACACGACGCGATGTGGTTCGCGCTGCGCGATCTCGCATTCGGCGAAGTCGCGTACCCGCCGGCCGTCGCGCCGGAGCGGATCGGACGGCCCGACGCGGAGGCGCGGCTCGTGCCGGAGATCCCGGCGCGCATCGAGGGGACGATCGCGTTCCTGATGAACCTGCTGCTGATCGAGTTCCGCGCGGCGCTCAACTTCGACTTCACCGAGCGCCTGCTGCGCGACCCCGAGCTGTTTCGCGAACGCCGCGTCGAGGCCGAACTCGCCGCCGACGTCGTCAATCGGATCCGCATCGACGAGGAAGTCCACGTCGAGTCGCTGCGGCTCTATCTCGGCGAGCTGCGCTCGCTGACGTTCCGCGCGGCCGGAGGCCGCACGATCGCGGGCGACACGGTCGTCGACCGGCTCTGGGAAGGCATCGTCCACTGGTGGACGGTCCTGCAGCCGCCGCTGGCCGCGGCGCAGCAGCGCGCCGTGCTGCGCGAGCGCATCCACGAGCACCCCGCAGGCGCCCGCATCTGGGAACACTTCGAGGCGTTGGCCGACCCGGAGTAGCCGGGCTCAGTCCGCGGTCGTGAAGCGGTTCAGCGACTGGAAGCGGTCGGCATGCCAGTCGGCGTCGCCGAAGAGGGCCTGCAGCACGCGCAGGCGCTTGAAGAAGAGGCCCTCGTCCTGCTCGTCGGTCACGCCGATGCCGCCGAAGAGCTGGATCGCGTTCGCCTGTACGAACCACCCGCCGCGCGTCAGCTGGAGCTTGGCGGCCGAGATCTCGGCCTTGCGCTCCTCGTCGTCGTCCGTGTCCGCCTGGATCGCGGCGAGGTACATCGACGACTTGCAGAGCTCCGTCTCGGCGTACATGTCCGACGCCTTGTGCTGGAGCGCCTGGAACGAGCCGATCGGCACGCCGAACTGCACGCGCTGCTTGAGGTACGCGACGGTGCGCTCGAAGAGTTCCTGCACCGCACCCTGACCTTCGGCGCACGCCGCGGCGGCGCCGCGATCGATCGCCCACTCGAGGTGCGGCAGCGCGCCGCCTTCGGGACCGAGCAGGCGATCGGCGCCGACCTCCGCGCCGCGCAGTCGCACGAGCGCCGTGCGCTGGCCGTCCATGCCCGGCACCCGAACGCGCTCGACACCCTTGGCGTTGCCGTCGACGACGAAGAGCGAGAGGCCCTGCGCGTCGCGCGGACCGCCCGCGCTGCGCGCGACGACCACGATCTGGTCGGCCGCGTGACCGTTCAGCACCCAGGTCTTGTGGCCGTCGAGGACGAAGCCCGCGCCGCTCCTCTTTGCCGTCGTGCGGCAGTCGGCGAGGTCGTAGCGGCTCTGGCGCTCGGCGTACGCGAGAGCGAGCGACGTGCGGCCCTCGATCATCGGCAGCAGGAACGCCTCGCGCTGCGCCTCCGTGCCGAGTCGCGACAGGAGGCCGCCGGCGAGCACCACCGACGGGATCAGCGGCTCGGGCACCAGGCCGCGGCCGAGCTGCTCGAGGATCAGCGCGAGATCGACGAAGCGGCCGCCGAAGCCGCCGTGCTCCTCGGGGAACGGAACGCCGAGCCAGCCCATCTCGCCCATCTGGGCCCAGGTGGACGGATCCCAGCCGCGCTCGCTCTCGCGCAGCTTGCGGAAGCGCTCCACGGGCGAATCGTTCTTGACGAACTTCGCGACCGAGTCGACGAGGATCTGCTGTTCTTCCGTGAGATCGAAGTTCATGGGATCTCTCTCCTAGACCGTGGGCAGCCGCAGGATCTGCTTGGCGATGATGTTGCGCTGGATCTCGTTCGATCCGCCGTAGATGGTCGCGGCGCGCAGATA
>JALOQG010000315.1 GCA_025453505.1 Myxococcota bacterium
CGCCACTTCCGCTCGCTCATGTCGGTGAGCGCGCGCAGGATGCCCTCGCCCTTCCACTCCGAGTTGAAGAGATTCTCCTGGATGCCCATGCCGCCGACGCTGCGGTACTTCGCGATGCCGGTCTGCTTGAGGCCCTCGACCGTCATGCCCTCGGCGGAAGGACTGGCCTCGAGGATGCGCTGGTTGACGGCCTCCGCGTCCGCCGGCCCGTATTCGCCCTGGAAGGAGAAGCGGTCCGCGAAGGTCTGCAGATCGACGCGCCGGCTGCCGCAGCCGAGCGACGGCGCGAGATCGCGCTCCTTGGCGATGCGCTGGATCTCCGCGGCGAGCAGCGAATAGATCTCCCACTCGTCCTTCGCCTCGCCGACGGGCCGCACCGCCGCGTCGCAGTAGTGGAGGTACGGCACGTAGGCGACCGAGTACTTGATGCCGGGCTTCTCGTAATAACCGGCCGCGGGCAGGAGATAGTCGGAGTGCAGCCCGGTGAAGGTGTGCTTCTGGTTGACGTCGACGACGAGTTCGAGCTTCGGCCAGAGCGTCTGCAGCATTCGCTGCGGCAGATTCGTCCGGCGCAGCACGTTGCTGCCGCCCGTCACCCAGGCGCGGGGCTCGACCTTCGAGGGATGCGTGGGCATCCAACCCTTCTGTTTCGACTCGGCCACGTAGCTCGCCATCGGGCGCGGGTAGAGGGGATCCATCTCGCGTGCGAGATCTTCGCGGATGCCCTGGAAGTCGTAGTTCTGGCTGGCGGAGTTGGTGAGGCAGGAGTCGGGCCCGGTGGTCAGGTGCCGCGCGAGGTCATGTTCGAATTGCGCCTGCGACTTCCGGCCTGCGATCTGGTCGACCAGCATGCCGAACACGTACGAGTCGCCGAACACCCGCGCCGTGTCGCGCAGCGTGCCCCAGAGGCCCTCGCCCGACTCGTTGGCGACGCGGCCGAAGCCGTCGATGCCGACCCAGCCCGTCGAGTGGTAGCCCGCACCCTTCTTGCCGATCGCGCCCCGCAGCGCGAGGCAGAGCAGCTTCGTGCGGTTGATCAGGTCCGAGTTCAGATAGCGGTTCGAACCCCAGCTCGAGAGCACCATCGGCCGCTTTGCGGTGGCGAAGCGCTCGGCGAAGTCTGCCACCACCGTCGCGTCGAGATGCGTGACGGCGGCGGCGCGCTCGAAGGTCCACGGCTCGAGCTGCTCGCGGAGCAGCGAGCCGACGGGCGCGACGCCGGCTTTGGTGCCGTCGGCGAGCGTCACCTCGTAGCGGCCGTCGATCGGGGGCTCGAGGCCGTCCATCACGAGCTTCGGCTGCTCGCGATTGCCCGGGGAACCGGGCGCCGCGGCCACGGACTCGCGCGCCGGATCCCACACGTAGAAGAGGTCGTCGCGCCCGCTCGCCACGAGATCCGACTCGCGCAGGAAGCGCCCGGTGTCGAGACGGACGAGCAGCGGCAGATCGGTCTGCTCGCGCACGTAGGCGAGATCGATGCGGCCGCTCTCCCAGATGTGACGCGCGGTGGCGAGGCCGAGGGCGGCGTCGGTGCCGGGTTGGATCGGCAGCCACTGGTCGGCCCGGATGGCCGTGGCGCTGTAGATCGGATCGATCACCACCAGGTTCGCGCCGTTGTACTTCGCCTCGTAGAGGAAGTGCGCGTCGGAGATCTGCGTCACGGCCGGGTTCATCATCCACACGACCAGGAAGTCGGAGAGGAACCACTCGTCCGACGAGCCGCCGATGTGGGGAATGCCGAGCGCGAGCGTCGCGCCGACGTTCAGGTCGCCGATCTCCGCCCAGTCGTCGGGCAGCGACGCGCCCAGCATCCCGAAGAAGCGGTTGCGCGCCGCGTTGGTGGCGCCGAGGTCGAAGTGCGGACCGAGTGGCACCGAGGTCGAAGTGCGGGCCGAGATCCTGGATGATCGCCTCGCCGCAGTCGCGCTGGGAGATCGCGATCAGCTTCTCGGCGATCTCGCGGAGCGCCTGCTCCCAGGAGATCCGCTGCCACTTGCCCTCGCCGCGCTCGCCGGCGCGCTTGAGCGGCACCGTCAGCCGGCTCGGCCCGTACATCACTTCCGTGTAGCAGGCGCCCTTCTGACAGCCGCGCGGATTGAAATCCGGAACGCCGGGCTCGGACGCCTCGTAGCTCGCCGTCTGCTCCTCGCGCACGACGACGCCGTCCTTGACGTAGAGATCCCAGTTGCACGCGCTGCGGCAGTTGAGCCAGCCGTGCGATCCCTTCGCGACGCGATCCCACGTCCAGCGCTCGCGATAGAGGTCTTCCCAACTCGTGAGCTTGGAGGCCGTGGCGGGCGCGGCGCCGGCCGTCGCTGCTTGCGCGGGCGCCTGCGCGAAGTGCAGCAACGGGAGCGACGCCATGGTCACGCCGCTCAGTTGGAGGAAGCTGCGGCGGTTCAGGCCGGACGAGGCAGGCTCTCGCTCTTCCATGCCGTGGCTCCTCGGCGTGGGGAGTGGCGACGCGGGATCCGCGCGATCGCAGCGGAGGCCAGCAACAAACGTGCCTCGACTTGCCGCGTGCGTGCGCGCGCGGAGAAGCCACGGCGGCGCCCGGAATGTGCGCTCGGGCCCGTGGTGTGGGTCAGGGCGTCACAGATCCCGGGAAGCATCGGCCCGCGAGCATCGGGGCCATGCGCTCCCCGACCTCCGCTACTTCGTCGTCGAGATGCCGCCGTCCACGGGCAGCACGACGCCCGTGACGTACGCGCCCGCCTTCGACGCGAGGTAGATCGCGACGCCCGCCATGTCGTCCGGCTCGCCGATGCGGCCGAGCGGGCAGCTCTTCTTGATCGCGTCGCCGAAGCTCTCGAGCGTCGCCGCCATCATCTTCGACTCGAACGGGCCCGGCGCGATCGCGTTGACCGTGATTTGCGGCGCGAGCTTGCGCGCGAGCGTGCGCGTCAGGTGATGCACGGCCGCCTTGCTGGCGCTGTACGCGTAGGTCTCGAGCAACGGCACCTGGATGCCGTCGATCGAACCGACGTTGATCACGCGCGCGGGGTCGCCGGGCTGCGACGCGGCGAGCAGCTGCGGCACGAGCAATCGCGTCAGGTCGAAGACCGCCTTCACGTTGAGCGCCATCACCTTGTCCCAGCCCGCGTCGGGATAGTCGGCGAGCGGCGCGCCCCAGTTCGCGCCCGCGTTGTTCACGAGCACGTGCAGCGACGGCTCGCGCGCGGCGATCGCCTCGGCGAGCGCGCGCGTTCCCGCGGGCGACGAGAGATCGGCGGGCAGCGCGATGCAGGTGCCGAGCTTCGAGAGTTCGGCCGCGGCGGTCTCGACGTCGCTCGCCTTGCGCGACGACACGTAGACGCGCGCGCCGGCCTCCACGAGTCCGCGCGCGATCATCAATCCGATGCCGCGCGAGCCGCCCGTGACCAGCGCGGTCTTGCCCGCGACCGAGAACAAGTGCTCGATGCCCACGCTCAACCTCCCGGCTGCGCCGCAGGGCCCTGCGGCTTCACAGCTCCCGTCGCCTCTTCCCACGCGCGCCGGATCACGAACGGGCGATCCAGGTTCAGGACGAATGGCACGCGCATCGCTTCGTAGCCGGCGTCCTCCGTCAGTCGCACCGCGGCGAGCGTCTCGTCGAGGCTCTTGCCCGCGCGCGCCGCCGCTTCGGTCTGCGTCCACAGCTCGCGCAGGAACGCCTGGAAGCGGCGGATGCCCTCGCGATCCGACACCGGACCGTGACCCGGAATCACCTTCTCGTAGCCGTCGAGCGCGAGCACGCGGTCGAGCGTGCCGATCCACTCCTGCACCGAGCCGCCGCCTTCGAGATCGATGTTCGGATAGCGGCCGTTGAAGAAGAGATCGCCGAGGTGGATCACGCGGTCCTCGACGAAGAGGGCGACCAGGTCGCCGCTCGTGTGGCCGCGCCCGAGGTGCATCGCGCGCACCGTCTTGCCGCCGAGCGCGATCTCGTACGAGCCCTCGAAGGTCTCGTTCGGAAGCGTCTTCGCCGCGTCACCGGTCCACGACGCGGCGTCGAACGCATCGAGCAGCTCGCGCGTGCGCTTCGTGGCGACGACGCGCGTGCCGCCCGGAAACGCCGGATTGCCGTGCGTGTGATCCAGGTGGTAGTGCGTGTTGACGATCACGCCGACCTCCTGCCCGGTGAGACGCTCGGCCTGCTCGCGGATCTCCTCGCCCTGCATGCGGAACGTCATCGTGTCCACGATCACGCTGCCGCGCTCGGTCGCGAGGACGCCGACGTTGGAGCCGAAGCCGAAGAGTACGTGCACGTCGTCGGTGAGCTGCTCGCTCGCGACGCTGGACACCTGCTGATACGCGACGATGGCGCCGATCGAGAGCGCGACGACGAGAGCGATCGCGATTCGCGCGAGCCACCGAGCCATGTGTCCCCCACTGCACGAGCGCCGCAGTGTGGGTCAGTGGACTCCGGGTGTCGAGACGATCGTCGCGGGATCGATTCCGAGCAGACGCCAGGCGTGCGCCCAGAGATCCTCTTCGGAGGTCTCGAACACCGCGCGCCGATCGAGCGGCGCGATCACCCATCCACCCGCGGCGATCTCGCTCTCGAGTTGCCCCGGGCCCCAGCCCGCGTAGCCGAGGAAGAGGCGCAACTGCGCGGGCGGCCGATCCGCGACGCAGCGCAGCGCGTCGAGCGAGCCGGCGAACCACAGCCCCTCGGCGAAGTTCGTCGCTTCGGGCAGCGCGCCCAGCGACGTCTCGCCCGCCACCACCCAGCCGGTGTTCGGCTGCACGGGACCGCCCCAGCTCACGGTCCAATCGGGATCGCCGCGCCACTCGACGTCGAGCGTCTCGCACAGATCCGCCGCGGAGAGATCCGTCGCGCGATTGAGCACGAGACCGATCGTGCCGTCGGCGTCGTTGTGCACGAGCAGCACGACGGTGCGGCGGAAGTTCGGATCGGCGAGATCGGGCATCGCGACGAGCAGGGCGGGCGCGATCGAAGCAGCCATGTTTTCAAGGTAGCCCGCGACTCCCGCGCCGCCCGCGCGAACCGATACCCTGCGCGTCGTGCGTCCGACCCGCTTTTTGCTCCGCTGCTTCGCGCTCGCGTCGGGGCTCGCCCTGCTCGTGATCGGCTCGCAGTGGGTGCTCGCGGTGCTGCCACTCTCTCCCTCGGATCTGCTCGCGACGGACGCACTGACGTCCGCGGCCGCGCTCGCGTTCGTGGCGCTCGCCGTCGCGTCGTTCGGCGACGAGCGAGTGAGCGCGCGACTCGGACTCGGCCCGGGCCGCTTCGGCGCGGCGCGGATCGCGATCGCGACGCTCGGACTCGTCGCGCTCTCGCACGCCGCCGAGAGCCTCGTGACGCTTTCCGGCGTCGCCAGCCCCGGCCTCGCCCGCTTCGACGCGGCGCTCGCGGGGCTGGGATTCCGCGAGGCGTGGTTCCCGCTGCTCGCGCTCTCGATCGGCTCCGCGTGCGGGGAGGAGTTGTTCTTCCGCGGACTCGTCCAGCGCGGCCTCGCGCCGCGCACGGGGAGCGTCGTCGCGATCGCCGCGACCGCCCTCCTCTTCGGCGTCGCCCACGCCGTCAACAACGGGGCGGCGTTGATCGAGAAGCTCGCGGAGTTCCACCTTCCGACCGGCCCGGCGACGCTGGCGGCCGGCCTTACGCTCGCCTGCGTCGCGCTGTGGATGCTCGCGAGGGAGCCCCTTCAGTCCTCGCCGCGGCCGTCCGATTGAGCCTGCGGACCAGAGGCCCAGGAGCGAAGCATGGCGGCCGAACGCTTCTCCGTACTACTCGTCGACGACGGCGAACTGAACGAAGTGAAAGAGTGCCTGCTCGCGATCGGCGCGGACTTCGCGCACCTGCGGGGCGGCGCGGTGCCGGCGCGTCTCGAGCCCCCGCGCGACCTCTTCGTCACTTCGACCCGCCACGCCGCGCTCGCGCGCTCGTGGCCGGCGCCGGGGCCGAGCGGCCGCCCGGTCCGGATCGCCGTCGTGACGGAGGACTCGGGCACGCTGCGCGCCACGTTGCGCCGGCTCGGCTTCCGCTTCCTGGTCCGGCTG
>JALOQG010000316.1 GCA_025453505.1 Myxococcota bacterium
GTCCGGCCGGTCCGGGCCAGCGTGCCGATGCCCGCCGCGCTCGCTCCGAGCAGGGCACAGGCCGTCAGCGCGGCGATGCGCCAGCGCAGACCGGCGAACGGATTCAAAGAATTGGAAGAAGACACGCATGCCCCTCGGATGGATCCGGGTTCCGGATCGGCGCTGCGGGAGCGCGGCTTTAGATCATCCGGCGCGCGCGAGCTGCGGGGGATTCAACTCGCGATGCGCACTTCGAAGTTGCGACGGAAGGTCGCGAAGCGGCCGGCTTCGATCGCCGTGCGCGCCTCTTCGAGGAGAGCCAGGTAGAAGCGCAGGTTGTGGATCGAAGCGAGTCGCGCGCCGAGGATCTCGTTCTCCTGCAGCAGATGCCGCAGATAGGCGCGGCTGTGCGCGGCGCAGGTCGGGCAATCGCAGTCGGGATCGAGGGGGGCGGGGTCGTCGCGGAAGCGGGCGTTCTTGATCCGCAGCACGCCCTCGGACGTGAACAGCACGCCGTGGCGGCCGTTGCGGGTCGGCAGCACGCAGTCGAAGAGGTCGATGCCGCCCGCGACGCCGGCGAGCAGGTCCTCCGGACGTCCGAGTCCCATCAGATAGCGCGGCGCCGCTTCGGGCAGCGCCGCGTTCGCGATGGCGACCAGCTCCGCGCGCCGCGCGGGCGGCTCCCCGAGGCCGAGCCCGCCGTGCGCATAGCCATCGAATCCGATCGCCGCGGTCGCGGCGGCGCTGCGCGCGCGCAGCGCCGGGAACGGGCCGCCCTGCACGATGCCGAAGAGCGCCTGGTCCGGGCGGGTGCGTGCGTCGCGGCTGCGCTGCGCCCAGCGCAGCGTGCGTTCGAGCGTCTGCTCGGCGCGCTCGCGTGCGCCGCTCTCGGCCGGATCGCCGATCGGGCGACACTCGTCGAGCGTCATCGCGATGTCGGGTCCGAGCGCCTCCTGGATCGCGACGACGCCTTCCGGCGTCAACTTGCGCCGCGTGCCGTCGCGCGCCGACGCGAAAGTGACGCCGCTCTCGTCCACGACGGCGCGGTCCGACAGCGACGTCACCTGGTACCCGCCGCTGTCGGTCAGCCACGGACCGCGCCAGCCGGTGAAGCCGTGCAGGCCTCCGAGCCGCGCGACGACGGCCTCGCCGGGCCGCTCGTGCAGGTGATAGGTGTTGGCGAGCACGATGCGTGCGCCGATCGCCGCGAGCGTCGCGGCCTCGAGGCCGCGCACGGCGCCGTAGGTCGCGACGGGCATGAAGGCGGGCGTCGGGACGTCGCCGTGCGGTGTCGAGAGCGTGCCGGCGCGTGCGTCGCCTTCGCGTGCGTGGACCGTGAACGCGAAGCCTGCCGCTCTCATTGGATCAGCATCGCATCGCCATAGGAGTAGAAGCGATAGCCGAGCCGCAGCGCCGCGGCGTATGCGTCGAGCAGCAGCTTCCGTCCGCGCGCGACGTCGCCGTCCACGTCCGCGCAGAACGCGGCGACCAGCAGCAGCAGCGAGGAGCGTGGCAGGTGGAAGTTCGTGACGAGCGCGTCGACCACGCGAAACGGCGCCCCCGGCCGCAGGAAGAGGTCCGTTTCGCCCCGGCCGGGTCGCACGCCGCGCGCCGCGTCCGCGCAGGCCTCGAGCACGCGCGTCGTGGTCGTGCCGACCGCCACCACACGGCCGCCGCGTTCGCGCACGCGAGCGATCGCGGCGGCGGTCGCGTCGGGCAACTCGAATGGTTCCGGGTGCAGGCGTCCCTGCGCGAGATCCGCGTCGCGCAGTGGCCGGAAGGTGCCCGCGCCGACGTGGAGCACGACCTCCGCGCGCTCGATTCCGGCGGCTTCGAGCGCGGCCAGCAGCGGCGCGCCGAAATGCAGGCCGGCGGTCGGCGCGGCGATCGCGCCCGGCGCGCGCGCGTACACCGTCTGGTAGCGATCGAAGTCGCTCGCCACCGCGGCGTCGCGGCGGATGTAGGGCGGCAGCGGCGCCTCGCCGATACGGTACGGAGACACCTCCGGATCGATCGCGAGCACGACCTCGCCATCCTCGTGCAGCGCCTCGATGCGAGCGTCGAACGCCTGGGGGCCAGCTCCGAAGTGCAGATCGAGACCCACACGAAGACGTCCGCGGCAGCGCACGAGCGCGCGCCAATGGCCCGCCGTCGCGAGCGGCCCGAGGATCAAGGCTTCCGCCCGTCCTCCGCTCTGCTTCGTTCCACGCAAGCGCGCAGGCACCACCCGCGTGGCGTTCACGACCAGCAGGTCGCCCGCGCGCAGGAATCGCGGCAGTTCGGCGACGCGGGCATGCTCGTGGCTGCCGCGGGAGCGGTCGAGCACGAAGAGTCGCGCCGCCTCGCGCTCGGGCGCGGGCTCCTGCGCGATGTTCGCCGCGGGCAACTCGTAGTCGAAGTCCGCGAGCGAGACCGGAGCGGGCTCGCTCACGGCGTCGTGACGAGCGCGCCGCGCAGGGCCGGCGTCTCGGCGATCGCGTCGTACGAGAAGAGCGCCACGCCGGCCGGACGCAGCGCCAGCATTGCATCGCGCTGCATCCGCGCGCGGGCGGGATCCCCGGTGAAGAGCCACGCGCCGAGTCCGATCCAGACCCGATCGCCGCCGGCGCCGCCGATCGACGCCTTTGCGAGATGACCGAGAAGGTGATCATCGGTCGTGTAAGCCATCGGCACCGCGAAATCGAGCAGCCGGCGCTCGAGCCAGCCGCGCCAGTCCTGGAAGATCGAGAGGTAGGCGCGATCCGCGTACGCCCAGACGGCGGCGGAGACCGCGATCCCCGGCTTTGCCGCGCGTGCGGCGGCGGCTACGCGCTCGACCACTTCGGTGACGCGGTCGCGGCGCCACGCGTCCCAGCGATCGGCGTTTGCGAGCGCGTCGCCCGTCGGCGCCGTGAGCCCCGTCTCGCGCTCGAAGCGCGCGCGCGATGCGGGTCCGTAGCCGAAGTCGAGGCCGACCCCGAAACGCGAGCCCGGCGAGAAGGGCAACACGTCGGGATGTCGGATGTAATCGAGATGCACGCCGTCGAGGCCCGGATGACGGCCGAGCAGCTCCGCCGTGATCGCGGCGAGGGTGTCGGGCACCGTCGGCGCAGCGGGATCCAGCCAGACCTGACGCGTGCCCATGCGGTACCAGGCGCGATCGGGAGCGGGAATCTCGAGATCCGGATAGTCGAGCACCGAGCGGCCGCGCCGGTCGACGAGTACGGCGTCCGGGCCGAGCCGCGCCAGCAGCGTGGCCGTGCGATTCTCCGAGAGCGAGAGCGCGTTCATCCAGGCGTGCACGCGCAGGCCGTTCGCGTGCGCCGCGTCGATCAGCTTCGCGAGCGGATCCACGCCGCTCCGCTCGCGCGCAGCGCGAAAGGGCGTCGCGTCGGCGATCTGCGAATCGAACCAGGTACGCCCGCCGCGGTACACCTGTACGAAGAGATCGGTGGTGCCGAGGGCCCTGGCGTCGGCGATCAGCCGGTCGACGCGCGCGGCGTCGTCGAGGACGCGGACGGCTCCCTCGCACGGAATCCACAGGCCGCGCCGCGCTTCGGCCGGGGTCTCGGCGCGCGCACAGATCGGCGCGAGCGCGAGGGCCGCGAGGACGAACGGGAAGAGTCGGAGACGAGCGGCGCGCGCGAGGTGCAAAGCGCGGCGAACCTATCGGACGCGTGCGCGCGTTGACAGGGGAGGGGGCTCGCCGAGACTGCGCGCCATGCGGAAGGCGTGGCGGGTCGTCGCAGTGCTCTGTCTCGCGCTCGTGCTCGCGAGCAGCGCCGCGCTTCCCGTTCGCGCGCAGGATGCGGCCGAAGTGCGTGCGATCGCCGCGTTGCGCGGCGGTTCGGAGGCGCTCGCGCGCGGCGACGTCGCACGCGCGGCGGAGCGCTTCGACGCGGCCGTGAAGATCCCCGAGATCGCGCCGGAAGCGCGTGCGCTCGCAGCGCGAGCCTGGCTCGACGCCGGGAAGCCGGCCGAAGCCGAAGCCTCCGCGCGGGCGGGACTCGGCGGCGCGGACGCCGTGGCGTCGCTGTGGATCGCACTCGCGGAGGCGCGTGAGAAGCAGGGTGATCCCGCTGCCGCGCGCGCGGCGTGGAAGGAGTCGCTGCGGCACGACGCGGATGCGAGCCGCGCGGCGCGCACGCGCCTCGTGCTGGCCGATTCACTCG
>JALOQG010000317.1 GCA_025453505.1 Myxococcota bacterium
GCGCGTCGCCGTCGAGCCGATGCGCGGCTGCGGGCGCTGCGCGGAGTGCCGGCGCGGGACCTATTCGATCTGTCGCGCGGCGCGCCTGCACGGCGTGCACCTGCCGGGCGGACTCGCGGAGTTCGTCGTCGTGCCGGCGGACCGCGTGCACGCGGTTCCCGCCGACCTCGACATGTCGCTCGCCGCGCTCGCGGAACCGATGGCGGTGGTCGTGCACGCGCTCGCGCGTGGCGGCCTCGCGCGCGGCGCGCGCGTGCTCGTACTCGGCGCCGGATCGGTCGGCCTGCTGACGCTCGCGGCCGCGCGACGCCTCGGCGCCGGCGAGGTCTGGATCACCGCGCGGCATCCGCACCAGGCCGAACTCGCGCGCTCGCTCGGCGCGGCACGCGTACTCGGCGAAGCCGAGGCCGACGCCACGGCGCTCGACCGCATCGGACGCGACGCGCCGATCGACCTCGTCGTCGAGACCGTCGGCGGTCGCGCCGACACGCTCGCCGGGGCCGTCGCGGCGGCGCGGCCGGGCGGCGTCGTGTCGGTCGTCGGCCTCTTTCTCGGCCCGTTGACGCTCGACCCGTGGGCGCCGCTGATGAAGGAGCTGACGCTGGCCTGGTCTTATTGCTACGGCACCAGCGACACGAGTAGCGACTTCGCGCGCGCGATCGACGTGATCGCGGCCGAGCGGGACGCGCTGGCGCCGCTCGTCACGCACCGCTTCGCGCTCGACGAGGTCGGGCGCGCCTTCGAGATCGCCGGCGATCGCCGCGGCGGCGCCGTCAAGATCAGCATCCGACCCTAGGAGATCCCATGGACTTCGAGCCCTCCGACAAGTGCAAGGCCGTGATGACGCAGGTCGAGCGCTTCATGAACGAGTACGTGTACCCGAACGAGCGCGCGATCCACGAGTGGACGGAAGCCTCGCCGGATCCGCACGCCGAAGCGCCGATCCTGACGGAAGTGCGCGCCAAGGCGAAGGCGCTCGGTCTGTGGAACCTCTTCCTCCCCGACGCCGAGTACGGCGCGGGTCTCTCGAACCTCGACTACTCGCCGCTCTGCGAAGTGATGGGACGCAGCCCGTATGGCGCGCGCGCCTTCAACTGCCAGGCGCCGGATACCGGCAACGCCGAGATTCTCGCCGAGTTCGGAACCCCCGAGCAGAAGAAGAAGTGGCTGGTGCCGCTGCTCGAAGGCGAGATCCGCTCGTGCTTCTCGATGACCGAGCCCGAAGTCTCGGGCGCCGACCCGACGGGCCTGCGCACGCGCGTGCGCCGCGAAGGCGACGAGTACGTGATCGACGGCCACAAGTGGTTCACGTCGGGCGCGATGAACGCCGCCTTCGCGATCGTGATGGCGGTCGCCGATCCCGACGCGCCGATGCACGAACGCGCGACGATGCTGATCGTGCCGACCGATACGAAGGGCTTCCGCATCGCGCGCTCGGTCTCGGTGATGGGTCACGTCGGCGGCGGCGGGCACTGCGAGATCTACTACGACGGCTGCCGCGTGCCGGTCGCGAACCGGCTCGGGCCCGACGGCGCCGGCTTCCTGATCGCGCAGGCGCGGCTCGGCCCCGGCCGCATCCACCACTGCATGCGTGCGATCGGCATCGCCGAGCGCGCCTTCGAGATCATGTGCCGCCACGCCAACAGCCGCGTCGCATTCGGCGGCCCGCTCGCCGAGAAGCAGTTCGTGCAGGACTGGATCGCGCTCTCGCGCATGGAGATCGACCAGGCGCGGCTGCTGACGATGTACGCGGCCTGGAAGATGGACACGCACGGCAAGAAGGTCGCGCGCCAGGAGATCTCGATGATCAAGGTCGTGGCGCCGAACATGGTGATGAACGTGCTCGACCGCGCGATCCAGTGCCTCGGCTCGCTCGGCGTCTCGGACGACACGCCGGTCGCCGCGTTCTGGCGCCACTCGCGCGCGCTGCGGCTCGCCGACGGGCCGGACGAGGTCCACAAGATGGTGATCGCGCGGCGCGAGCTCTCGCGGTTCCGCTGATCGGCCCGCGCCGGAGGCCGTCGCTGCGCCGGGGCGTACGGTCGCACGGGGTGTCGCGCACGCGTCGGCCGGATACTCTCCGTCGGCTACCCGTCGGAGGAACACCGTGGCCCTGTCCGCACGCGCCATCTACGAAGAGATCCGCTCGAACGACGAGACGTTCCGCCTCTTCTGCTCGATCGCCGCGAAGGGCGAGGCGCAGGGCGGCTGGGAGAACGCGCGCATCGCGGAGCTGACCGGCGATCGCGAACTCGCCGCCAAGATCGTCCGCCACGGCACCGACGAGGACAAACACGGCCGGATCTTCCTCTCGCTGCTGCGCAAGCGGGGGCTCGAGCCGATCGCGGTTCCGGCCGACGCCGACTACTGCATCCTGCTCGAGCGCGCGGGCATCGGCCTCTCGCACGCGCGCCTCGCCGAGGATCGTCCCCTCACGGACGAGGAGCTGCTCGCGTACCTCGTGCACTCGCGCGTCACCGAGCAGCGCGCGGCGGAGGAGGTCGAGCTGCAGCGCAAGCTCTTCGCCGACGACCCGGAGCTCGGCAAGGTGATCCGCACCATCGCCGCCGACGAGGAGAACCACCTCGCGTACTGCCACGAGGAGCTGCTGCGCATGGTCGAGCGCGGTCACGGCGCGCGCGCCCGCGCGATGCTGCGCCACTACGCGCAGGTCGAGATCCGCGCGTATCGCGACGTCAGCCTCGCCGTGATGCGCAACATGGGCGAGATCCTCGGCTGGTCGCGCGCCAAGCGCGGCGTGCTGGCCTTCGGGATTCGCGCCATCTACCAGATCGAGCGGCTCTTCACGTGGCGCCGCATGACGACGCTGCGCGAGCCCGCCCGCAAGAACGCGCTCGGCGCACACGCGCCGCTGCGCGCCTGACGACCCGCCTCATCCACTTCCACTGACGCCACTGCGGAGATGCCCATGTCGCGACGCGCCCCCGCCCTGCTCGCCCTGCTGCTGTTCTTCACCGCGACCGCCGCGCACGCCGGCCGCCCCCGCTACGCGGACCCGAACGGCTACGGCCCCTACGCCGTGGGCCACACCCTCCTCGACACGACCGACCCCGCGCGCGGCGATCGCGCGCTGCGCTCCGAGGTCTGGTATCCGGCCGATCCCGGGAACGCGGAGGGCGAGCCCACCTTCTACGACTTCCAGTTCTTCAACCTCGGACTCGTGTCGCCGATCGCGATCGAGGACGCGCCGATCACCGAGACCTACTGGCTGCCGCTGATCGTGTTCTCGCACGGCAACTGCGGCACCTCGTGGCAGTCGACACCGATGATGGAGACGCTCGCGAGCCACGGCTTCGTGGTCGTTTCGCCCGCCCACACCGGCAATACCGTCAACGACTGCATCGGCACGGGCAACGCGGATCCTTTCGCAGTGGCTGCGAACAACCGGCCCGCCGACGTGTCGTTCCTGATCGACACGATGATCGCCCGCAGCTTCGACCCGTCGGACTTCTTCTTCGCGCGCGTGCATCCGTACCGGGTCGGCGTCACGGGCCATTCCTTCGGCGGCTACACGGCCCTCGCGATGGCGGCCGGCGTCGACCGCCCCGATCTCGGCATCGAGGTCGCGCCGGATCCGCGCGTGCGCGCGATCGCCCCGATCGCCCCCGCCAGCGGCGTGTTCGACGACGCGGATCTCGCCGGGATCGAGATCCCGATGTTCCTGCTCTCGGCCTCCGAAGACACCACGACGCCGGTGATCCCGAACACCACGCGGCCCTGGGATCTCGTGCCCGCGCGGCCGAGCTACCGCGCCGACATCCTCGGCGCCGACCACAACCACTTCGCGAGCATCTGCGACATTTCGCAGGCGCTCGCCGACTTCGGCGTGCCCGAGGCACAGATCGCTCGGCTCGTGCCGGGATTCTTCGAGACGTGCGGACCCGGCGCCTTCCCGATCGCCGAGGCGCGCCGCATCCAGGGCTTCTACGTGACGGCGTTCTTCAAGCGGCATCTCTACGCCGACGACCGCTACGACGCGTTCCTCCAGCCCGACTACGCGACCGCCAGCGAGCCGGGCGTCGACTTCTCCCGAAAGGACGCCCCGCAATGATCGACCTCTACACCGCCCCGACACCGAACGGCTGGAAGGCGTCGATCGCCCTCGA